>NZ_DAWDUX010000017.1:17179-41918 GCF_052346665.1 Collinsella sp. | reverse complement strand
TCACGAAGCGGTAGCCCAGGCGCTCGCGGTCGAAGGCCTCGGCGTTGCGCATGAGGGTAAGACGCCGCACCGAGCGCTCCTCTTGCTTGGCTGATTCTCTTGTTCCTGCAATGGGAATGGTTGTGGGAGCTGGAACGACCGTGGACTCAACGCCCCTCGTAGCCGAATCGTCGAGCGCGGCCACCTCAGAGCTGTCTACAGGTTGCACAGGGAGCTGCCCCCCCCCAGTACGTTTGTAAGGCTAGCGTCCGAGGCTGTCACCCTTTGACGCTTGTATGTCTTCTCTTCGACTGACAATTCCCAGTCCCACCTTTGTTGCGACTCTTCGTCCACATATCTCAAGCTCCACAAAGGCAAGGTTCTTGTGGCGGTTCACGCTCGTGATAAGCGCCTCGCGGCCACGGAGCGGACCGGAAAGCACCACGACGTGCTCCCCATCCATTACGCCCACGCTCATGTCCACGCATCGACTTCCCTTATTGGTAAGGGCTTCGATCCATGCGCGCTCATCACTGGCCAAGGGAACGAACGACTCTCCCATCTTGAGGAGGCGGGTGAACTCGGGAATCTCGCGCAATGCGCGTATAACCAGATCAAGCCGACTAGTTACCACGATTACATATCCTGGAAGCAGGGGCTTCTCAACGTCGACCCACTCCCCCGAACACTTGATCTGTGTGGCGTACTGGGGCGAGAAGCACTCTTCCACAACGCCCTCTGGCGCCATGCGCTCAATCAGATCGCACAGCTTGCGCTCGGCACCCGTAGGCACCTGAATCACATACCATGAAGCTGCAGCCATGGCTTCCTCCTCTTCGCGCGGCATAGCTTCGCCATAGGCGTACGCCATGCGGGAAAGTCGTATTCGCTCTCTTGGCACCGCTGGGCTCTGCACGTGGCACGATCCCCTTAGGAGCAAGATATGTACGCAGAAAGCTTTACCGGCCTCCTGCCCCGTTGGCGCTCGAACCCGTGTTCAAGTGCAAACGGGGCAACATGCCAAAGCAAATTCTCTTATAGGGTATCAGTTTAGATCCTCATATGCGACCCACGTCGTGGATATTTGTCGATTGCGCGAGCAAGATACATATAGTGTTCGGGCCTATGCGCATCGCTTGCAATATACCGATACAGATTGCGGTCAAACAGCTTCTTAGCGGGCTTTTTCTCTTTACCAAAGCGACCCCCGGCAAGAAAGTCGGAAGAGGCCTGCAAGTGGCACCCCATTCGCACAAGCCGCTCTGCAATGTCGGGGTCTTTTTGAATTGCTCGATACCGCTCGGGGTGGGCGATAATCACCGAATAACCGAGACCTTGAAGCTCAAAGATGGTCCGCTCGTAGTCGGCAAAATCGCGCTCAGTAGCGTGGGGGTCAAGCTCAAGGAGGAACTCGTTGCTCCCATCAAAACACAGGTAGGGCGCCCACTGCTCCACCCCCAGCTCCATGAGTTTAGGGTGCGCCACCTCAAAACCCATCTGCAGAGGAAAGCCATCCGCATGAGCCTGCAGCTCGCGGAATGCCGCCCACATAGCGTCGAAGTCAAAATAAGGATCACGGCAATGGGGTGTGCAGACAATACTCGTCACACCAGCAGCCTTGGCAGCCTCGAGCATCGAAAGGCTCATGACAAGATCACGAGCGCCGTCATCAACGCCGGGAAGTATATGGCAATGGATGTCTCTCATGACTGCCCCCTCACTTCTTTAGTAAAGCTCCGCCGTGCTCGTGGCACGGCGGAGTAGTCGATGCTCGGTGTGGCGCTTAGTTCTTTTTGGCGCCTGCGCTCATGCTTGCAATAAACTGCGCCGTCGAGTCGGGAGCAATCTTACCCGCCGACGCACCGGGAGTATTGGGCAGGGGCTTAAGGCCCGGAGCGGCATTCGCCGGGCGCGCAGATCCTGCAGGACGGGTGGCGGGGCGCGACGCAGGACGCGCGCTGGGCTTGGAAGGCGCCGGCGCGGCAGAGGGCGCGGAGGTAGGAGCGCTCGGGGCGTTAGCGTCGTCGCCTCCGCGAGAATAATACTCGGTGTAATACTCGCTCTTCTCGCTCTTGCACAGGTTCATGACGGCACCCAAGACATTCGCGCCCGCCTTCTCAAGCTGCGCATACGAGGCGGTAAGCTCATCGCGGCGCACAACATTCTGGCCAACGACCAACAGCGTGCCGTCGGCAACAGTGGAGAGAATCGCGGCGTCGACGAAGGCGGACAGCGGCGGCGTGTCAAAAATGACGTAGTCGAAGCTGGAAAGCGCAGACTCAGCTAAATTACGGAAACGCTTGGAACCGAGCAGGGCATCCGGATTGGGAATGTGGGGTTCGCAATCGAGGAAATACATGCCGCGGGCAGCGGTGCTCACCACGGCGTCCTCAAGAGAGACCTGGCCGCACAACACGGCGTACACACCGGAACGCGCGTGCACGCCCAAGCTGTTCGCAACGGACCTGCGACGCATGTCGGTCTCGACCAAAAGCACCTTGCTCCCCGAGCTGGCCATGGCCTCGGCAAGCGAGATGGCCACCGTGGTCTTGCCCTCATTGGGAACCGACGACGTCACCACAATGGAGCGAATCGGATCGTCAACGGAGACGAAGCGAATGTTGGCCGCAAGCGTCTTGATCGCGTTCTGCATATGAATCTGGTCGACACCGACCTTCTGCTGCTTTGCCATATTAGCGGCCCCCCTTCACAAGCGGAATGCGTCCGATAACCGGAACACCCAGAAGCTCCTCGACTTCCTCGGCGCTACGGACCTTCATGTTGAGCATATCGGCAACAACGACGATCGCGACGGCTGCAAACAGGCCGCCCATGCAGGCAACGGCAACGTACAGCGGACGCTTGGGACCACTCGGCGCCTGGGGCGCGACCGCCTGGTCGATGATGTTAACGGCTTGGACCTTCATGACGTCCTGCGAGATGGCGGAGACGTTATCGGCGATGGCGTTCGCGACCTCGGCCACCTGCTGGGGATCGGTACCGGTCACTGACAGTTCGATAACGCGAGACGTGGTGGCACTGGAGACGGAGATTTCAAAATCGCTCAAGTTCTTGAGGCCCAGATCGTCAGCGGTCGCGTTCTGGACGCGGTTGGACTCCAAAAGCGTGGTGACGTCGTTTGCCACCATCTGGGAGGCCGAAAGATCAGAAGAGAGATTGCTCGAAGACTGGTCCTGGCTGGTAAGAACGTACAGGCTTGTGGTTGCCGTATACGTATTGGGCATTCCAATAAACGAATACACGGCAACAAGCAATGCGCAGATAACGGGTAGTCCCACGACCAGCTTCATATGCTTTTTCAATAATTCAAACAGCTCGAGAAGCGTCATTAAGCAACCTCTCCATCCCCAACGATACGAAGACACATCAAACAGTCGAATATATTACCAAACTGGGTAGATTTGTCTCCTGGAATGCATAACGTGCGACACAACTGCAGAAATCTGACAGAAATGCGTCAGATTCTTCCGTTTATTAACGCCCCAATAAGAATTCGAGCGCCCTTAAGCGGCAATCCAGGTGCGTGGCAGCCCATATGTGGGCCAAGCCGAGGAGCCGCGCCGCGGTATGGGGGTCGATGTTTGAGGCGGCGAGCTCCGTGAAACGCAGGGCAATGAGACCCTCGAGCCACTGCGCCATGTTGGCATCCACCCGCTCGCACCCGGGAACGCCCTGCGCGCAACTGGCGCACAGCAAGCCGCCTGCCTGGGCCGAGAAGTACGTTGGGTGCTCGTCATCACACGCCACGCAGCACGAATAATCGGGCCGGTAGCCCACATGACTCAACAGCTTGAAGACGTACGCAGCTACCAGGAGGTCCTGGTGGGCGGGGTCTGCCTGGGCCAGTTGAGCCAGCGCCGCCCGCGTGATGGGGTACACGAACGGATCTTCGGCATCCTCATAGGTGCACCGCTCCGCGACCTCCGCCACCGCGCTCGCGGTGGCAAGGAGTTCGTACGTGGGCTGCGACCCCAAAGGCGCCGCGATGAGCTCCGCCTGCGAGACGATGTCGAGGCTGCGCCCATGCGCCAACAGCAGGTCGACCTCGCAGCACAGCTCGCAGCGCGCGGCCAGGCGGCTCCCCGGCTTGCGCGCGCCCTTGGCGACCGCACGGATCTGGCGACCGGTCTGGTCGACGAGCGTGAGGATGAGGTCCGTCTCCTTGAGCTTGGTCTTGTCGAGCACGATGGCCTTCGTGCGATACGTGCGGCTACCGGCCATGACCGCTCACGACCAGCCGCAGCGCATGTGGAGGGTTCCGGTGCATGTCATCGCCTGCTCGAACAGTCCTGCTCGCGACGAAGGCGCCACAGGCGCCTTCTGCTCGTGCGGAACTCGCAAGCGATGACATGCACCGGCACCGGACGATCACGGGCGTCAGTCTGTACGAGTGAGAAACGTGGCTACTCGTCATCGGAGGCGTAGCCAAAGCGGCGGATCTCGCGGGCGTCCTCGCGCCAATGCGGCTTGACCTTAACGTCCAGCCCCAGGTACACGCGGCAGCCGAACATGCGCTCCAAGTCACGGCGCGCCTCGATACCGATACGCTTGATCATCTCGCCGCCCTTGCCCACGAGGATGCCCTTCTGACCCTCGCGCTCCACATAAACGGTGGCATGCAAGCGCAGTAGATCGCGCTTGGGACGCTCGAACTCATCGCAGATCACGCCGACGGCATGCGGAATCTCCTCGCGCGTGCGCAGCAGCACCTTCTCGCGCACGAACTCGGCAACCAACACCTCGTCGGCCTCGTCGGTGCCCATGCCCTCGGGGAACCAGCGCGGACCTTGCGGAAGGAATCGCGCCACCACATCCACGAACGCCTCCACGTTGAAGCCTTCCGTGGAAGACACGACGATCTCGTCGTCAAAGTTCACGAGCTCGCGCGCGGCTTCGATCTGCTTGAGCATCTGCTCGGGGCTCGCGAGGTCGGCCTTGGTAAGAACGAGAACTTTGGGTGCCTTGGCGACAGCCACGCGCTCGGCCACCCATGCGTCGCCACGTCCGATGGGTGCACTGGCGTCGATCACGAACGCGATCACGTCGACGTCCGCAAGCTCTCCCAGGGCGCTCTTGTTGAGCTCGGAGCCCAAGCCGTCCTTGGGCTTGTGGATACCAGGCGTGTCCACAATGACGAGCTGGCAGTCCTCGCGATTCACCACCGCACGCAGGCGGCGGCGGGTCGTCTGCGCCACCGGTGAGGTGATGGCGACCTTCTCGCCGTAGCAGGCGTTGAGCAGCGTGGACTTGCCAGCGTTTGGACGGCCCACCAGGGCAACGAAGCCGGAACGGAAACCCTCGGGCACATCGGCGCACAGGGGTGCCGGTCCAGCAGTGCCGGAAAAGTCAGGCATCTCACCGGACTCGAGCATGGCATCAAGCTCATCGTCGGAGAGGTCGGCAAACGGGTCGAAATCGGTCATAACATCGGACATAGGTACTCCTCAACAGATACGTTGGAACTTGAACGGTGCGGACAATCACAGCGATCGAATGGTGCAATTGGGGACGTACCCCAACTGCGCCATTCCCCAACTGCACCATTCGGTGTGAGCTACAAGGTGCGACTGCTGACAGGGCTGCGTTTTACAAAGGGACTACGTCCCCAATTGGAAAGGCGGTCAGTGCCAGGGGCCGAGGAAGCCGAAGGCGTGGGCGAACACGAGGATGCCCACGATCGCGGCGGTGATGGACAGCACGTAGACACTCGCAGCGGCGATGTCCTTGGCGCGCTTGGCAAGCGGGTGCAGCTCCTGCGTGGCCAGATCCACGATGGCCTCCATGGCGGTGTTACACAGCTCGGCGAAGATCACCAGGCCGATGCAGATCGCGATAAGCGCCCAGCTAATCAACTGAAGCTTGGCCACTAAACCGGCGATGACCGTAAGGATACCCGCCACGAGCATGACCTTGATGTTGCGCTCTGTCTTGACGGCGGTCATGAAGCCCTCAATGGCGTAGCCAAACGAGCGCAAAAACGACGGATGGTCCTTGTTGGAACCGGGAATCATGGCGCCTCCTAATCGTGTGCGTGGTTAGTGATGGGACCGACCTCGACGTCGTCGGGGTTCTCTCCCCGCATGACGGCGAGCTCGCGCAACAGCGCGTCCTCGCGGGCCTCCATAACCTCAGCCGCATCATCCTCGATATGGTCATAGCCCAGCAGGTGCAAAAGGCCGTGCACAAGCATGAGGCGGCACTCGTCGGCTGGCGTGTTGCCAAACCCGGGTGCTTGGCGCTCAATCACCTCGGGCGCCAGGATGACATCGCCAAGCTCGATGAGTTCATCGGCAGGAAGCTCATCGTCAAAAGCTGAGTCGCACTCAAAGGAGAGGACATCGGTGGTTCGATCGATGCCACGCCACTCGTGGTTGAGCTCGCGCATCTCCGACTCGTCCACAAACGAAAGGGAGATCTCCACCTCTCGTTCCACTCCTTCTGCGGCGAGGACATGTGCCGCAATGGCACGAATCTCCTCCTCGGCAATGAGGGTGGGCAGCTCGGCATCGTTACTTATGAGAACGGTCATGACGCCCCTCCTTTCCAGATTGCACGCCTTCGGCATCAAACGCCTCGTACGCTTCCACAATCTTACCAACAAGCCGATGACGCACCACATCGGCGCGGGCGAGCTCCACGAACGCGATGCCCTCCACGCTGCACAGGATCTCCTGGGCATCGGTGAGACCGCCGCGCTTGCCAGGTAGGTCGCGCTGCGTGGCATCGCCGGTGATAACGAAGGTCGAGTTAAAGCCCAGACGCGTGAGGAACATCTTCATCTGCTCAGGCGTGGTGTTTTGCGCCTCGTCCAAGATCACGAACGCGTCGTTCAGGGTGCGGCCGCGCATGTAGGCGAGCGGCGCGATCTCGACCACGCCGCGTTCTACGAGCTCATGTGCGCGCTCGGCGTCCATCATATCGAAGAGCGCGTCATAGAGGGGGCGAACGTAAGGATCGACCTTCTCCTCCAGGGTGCCGGGCAAAAAGCCCAGACTCTCCCCCGCCTCGACCACCGGGCGCGTGAGTACGATGCGCCCCACGTCGCGGCGCTGCAGAGCTGCCACCGCCATGGCCATGGCAAGATACGTCTTGCCCGTGCCCGCGGGACCCGTGCAAAAGGTGACGGTGTGCTCGCGAATGGCGTCGATATAGCGTTGCTGGCCAGGGGTCTTGGGCCGAATGACCTTGCCGCGGTAGCTGAGCAGCACGTCATCGCGCGGGCCGGAGGAGCGCACGTCCTCGGCGCGCAGGCCGTCGATGGCGCGATCCACATCGTCCGCCGTGAGGGCAACGCCGGTAGTGGCAACTTGCATGATGTGGGTGAACAGGCGCGTGAGCAGGTCAACCTCGCCGGGTGCGCCACTCAGCGAGACGGCGTTCCCCCGCACGGTGACGCTGGCCTCGCACCGGCGCTCGGCGGCGCGCAGAAGCGCGTCGGCCGGGCCGGTCACGCGCGTGGGGTCAACCCCCTCGGGGATGGAAAGCCGCACTTTCGCCGTACTGGTAGCGGAGCCACTCATCGCCGCCCCTCCCCTTCGGCAGACCCATCAGAGGCGTTGGGGGCTACCGACTGGTCGTCGTTCCCGCGCAGGACATGGGCATGGAGGATACCGCGATCATCCATGGCGTCGACCCGCACGCGAACAAGGGAGCCGGCGCGGTCGAGGGGCACATCGTCCACGATCACGCGATGGAAGCTGCCCAGGGTACCGCGGTTACCATACTCCAAGACGGCGTTCTCGCACGTGCCCACGCGTAAGGCCGCATCCGCCTGAGCGCACCGCTCGGCAACCGCACGAAGCTCAGAGGCGCGGGCCGCCATGACCTCGGGCGCCACCTGATCGGGCGCCTCCGCGGCGGGGGTACCGGGTCGCGCGCTATAGCGGAATACGTGCATGCGGCTAAAGCCCACGCGCTCGCACAGGGCGCGGCTCTGAGCAAACTCTTCCTCGGTCTCCCCAGGGAAGCCCGCGATGATGTCACAGGAAATAGAGGCGGCGGGCAGTTTGCCGCGGATCATGGCGACCGTAGCCTCGTATTGCTCTGCCGTGTAGGGGCGATTCATGCGCTCCAGGGTAGCGGTGCAACCAGACTGGAGCGGTAGATGCAAAAACGGGGCGACACGCTCGCCGCCGGCCACCATGGCGTCTATAAGGCGCTCGTCGACGTCCATGGGCTCGAGCGAGGACAGGCGAACCTGGGGGATGTCCGTCTCGTGCAGGATGATGCGCAGCAGCTCGTCGATCTCCACATGAGAGTCCTCGGCATCCGCGCCATCATATGCCCCCAGGTTGACACCCGTGAGCACGACCTCGGGAATGTCGGCGCGTTCGGCTTCGCGCACTTGGCGCAGGACCGCCTCGACGGGAACAGAGCGCTCGGGACCACGTGCCTTCCACACGATACAGTAGGAGCAACGGTTGTTGCAGCCGTCCTGGACCTTGATGCCCAGGCGCGAGCGGCCCAGAAGGTCACCTAGGTCGTGGTGTTCGCCTGCCGACGCGTCGGTACGCAAGGAGAGCCCTGCGGCTCGAGCGGCCGTGCGGGCGACGTCGATCTTGGAGGGTTCGGCGATTACGCGCGGCGACAGCTCCGTAAGCTCACCGGGATGAAGGTTGACCACGCAGCCAGTCACGATAACGATGGGCTCGTTGGGCAGACCGAGTGCATGCCGCACTGCCTTACGGGTCTTTGACTCGGCCTCACCGGTGACGGCACAGGTGTTGATGACGATGAGGTCCGCATCTTGCTGGTCCACGAGCGCGAAGCCCGCAGAGGCAAGGTCGGAGGTGATGCGGTCGGATTCGACGCGGTTTACCCGGCATCCCAGGTTAACCACGCTGGCGAAGGGGCGCGTCATACGGGTCCGTTCTAGTCGAGGATATCGTCGATGGCGTCACGGATGCGATCGCCCACCGTGCGCTTCTTGGCGGTGCCGGCGGCATGCTCACCCGAAGCCGCGGCATAGCGCTCGAGTGCCTCGCGCGCGTCGGCGGAGAGGTGCGTGGGGACGTCGATGACGATGCGAGCCACGAAGCGACCGCGCGAACCGCCGCCGCCCAAGCGCGGCATGCCATGCCCGTCGACGGTGATGAGGGAGCCGTACTGCGTGCCGGCGGGGACCTCAAGATCGAATTCCTCGTCGGGCATGATGCCCTTGACCTCAACCAGGCAGCCGAGTGCTGCCTCGGCGATGCCGATGTGAACCTCAGAGAGGAGGTCGTCACCATGGCGCTCAAAGCGCTCGTTGTCCTCGACCTGGATGGTCACGATGAGGTCGCCGGATGCGGCACCTCGGTAGCCGGCCTCGCCATAGCCACGCAACCTCAGCTGGCGGCCCGTCGCAACACCGGCCGGGACCTCGACATCCAGGCGCTCGTGCGTACGAGAACGACCCTCGCCGTGGCAGTGCTCACACGGCTTGTCGACGATGGTGCCCTCGCCACCGCAATCCGGACACGGGGCGCTCGACTGCATCTGGCCGAAGATGGAGCGCTGGACGGTGGTCACATAGCCGGAGCCGTTGCAGCGCGGACAGGTCTTCTCCTGGCCACCCTCTCCACGACCTGAACCGTGACAATGCCCGCACGGCGCCAAGCGATCGAACGAGATGGTCTTCTTGCAGCCGATCGCCGCCTCTTCGAGCGAGACGGTGAGCGAGATGGCCATATCGCGCCCGGCCCTGCGGCGAGCACGGTCGCGCGGACTGCCGCCGCCCGATCCTCCTCCGCCGAAAATCGACGAGAAGATATCATCGACGCCCATGCCGCCGAAGATGTCGGAGAAGTCGACGTAGCCGGACCCGCCGGGCATGCCGTCGACGGTGCCGTAGCGATCGTACATGGCGCGCTTCTGGTCATCGGAAAGCACCGAGTATGCCTCGTTCAGCTCGGCGAACTGCTCGTTGGCGTCGGGGGCGTCGTTGTGGTCGGGATGAAGCTTGACCGCCTTCTTTCGGAACGCGCGCTTGATCTGGTCGGCCGTGGCATCGCGCTCGACGCCCAGCACCTCGTAGTAATCCCTTTTGTCCGCCACCTTGTGGACCCTCCCCCAATGAATGATCAACCTTATGCGCCCGCCGCGCGCACGCCGCGGGCGTCTTTCGTTTTACCCATAGTTCCGCCCATCCACACGCGCGATGCACAGACACCCCAAGGCATCGACACACCCCGCTCCGCAAGACGGGAGAAGCGAACAGCGCGTGCCATGTGCGGACGTTCCGCTCGGACTTTAACCCTGCCTACATGAACCGATACGGCGCGAGGAGCACCGCCTGCGTGCAGCTGGAAAACCAAACGGCAATCATAGCGAACACCAGCCCGTTGGCCGCGCCGTTCGCAAGCACCTGCAAACCTCGCTTCCACCACAGCCCGCTGCGATGCAACACGTCATCGGAGACGATCATGAAGATGCCCATGACGAGCGGTATCAGGCACAGCATGAGGAACATGGAAAACGTGCCGGAAAACGCCGAAAGCACCAGGAACGGCAAGACCAGGCCGAGCATGTAAAAGCCGCTCTGCGCGCGACCCTCAAGGCGCTCGGCAGCCACATGGGCGCGGCCCACAAGGTCGCCCGTCTCCCCACCGTTGGTTCCAGCGTTGCCGCGGGCCTTTATGCGAACGACGTCGCCGTCATGCGTGCCCGCCGGGAACTCGACCACGGCCTCGGCTTGAACGCGCGTACGGCCCTCTCCCCCGCACACGGGGCAGGGGTCGGCCACGACTTTGCCGGAACCGCCGCACTCGGGGCAGACCATGCGGGCCTGACCCATGCCGAACATGCCCAAATCGACGGCAATGGCGCCGGTGCCTCCGCAGGTGGGACAGGCGCGGTGATGCTCGGATGCCACGGAGCCCGAGCCGTGGCAATTGTCGCAGGGCTCATAGCGCGGATACTTGACGGCCACCTTGGCACCGTCCTTTGCCTGGTCGCGCGAGAGCTTGACCTCGACGATAACGTCGGCACCGGTAGAAGGGTTATAGGCGGACGCGCCGCGGCGGCGCTGCGTGCCAAAACCGCCCATGCCGCCGAACGGGAAGCCAAAACCGCCGAAGCCGGTGTAGCCGCCCTGGTATCCGCCGGGGTACCCTCCGGGGTAGCCCCCCGCGGACGGCGAGCCGGCCGAGGCAAAGGGGCTGCCCGAGCGCATGGCGTCGTAGCGGGCGCGCTTTTGTTCATCGGAGAGAACGGCGTATGCCTCGGAGACCTCCTTGAAGCGCTCCTCGGCATCGGGCTCCTTGTTCACATCGGGATGGAGCTTGCGGGCCTTTTGCTGGAAGGCCTTTTGGATGTCCTTAGCGGAGGCGTCTTTATCAACGCCCAGAATGGCGTAGTAGTCTTTATCGTTCATTCCTGCCATATGGCAAAGACTCCCCTGTTCATGGGTTACATTCAGTGGGAGACATTATATCCCGACCCCGCGTGCGATAAGCGGGGCGGGTGCGTTTTACACATCCACGTACAAAACGTGTCCACCGCTTTTACAAGCGGCGATGCAATCGGTCGCTCGACCGGAACCCGTGCCTAGCGGCAGTGTAGTCACCTGCCCAAGAGCCTATTCAGCAGGCTGATCGCTCAACTGGACCTGGCGATAGGCAATGCCGCAGCGGTCGAGGATGTTCTTGGAAATGAGGTTGTCCTCGGTGCCGCAGTACTTGTCGTCGAGGTAGACGACCTCGCCGATGCCCGCCTGCACGAGGGTCTTGGCGCACTCGTGACACGGGAAAAGCGTGACGTAGACGGTGGCATCTGCCATGTCCTTGAGGGAGCCACGGTAGTTGAGGATCGCGTTGGCCTCGGCATGAATCACGTAATTGTGCTTGTCATGCAGGGGGTCGTCCGCTGTGCCCCAGGGGAAATCGTCGTCGTTGAGGGCGGAGGGCGTGCCATTGTAGCCCACCGAGAGGATGCGGTGGTTGGTGTCGGCAATACAGGCGCCGACCTGCGTGTTGGGATCCTTACTGCGCAGGCTCGCGGCGACGGCCGCACGCATGAAGAACTCGTCCCAGCTGATCACGTCTTCGCGTTTACCGGGCATGATGCCCCTCCTCTCAAGCGTTTTGGACAGCATGGCGCATAACGTGGGAAGATGCAAGCGTTGGCGAAAAGATGTCCCTCGCAAAAGGCGGTGTCGCTAGCGGAGAAGCGTGCCCGCAATGGCGACGAGGGCTGCCCGTAACGGCGACGAAAGGCACCGGGGCAACGACGACGCTTGGCATTGGCGATGTGAGAAATCAGGGGTTTGAAACAAGCCGGCCGTTTCAAACACCTGATTTCTCACAAAAAAGTAGGTGGTAATGTGATTTATCAACGGTTTGAATGAATGGGCTTATGTCAAACCGTGGATTTCTCACATTGCGAGGGCGAAGAACGGCGGCCGAGGGCTGAGATGCGGGGGCCCGGCACTCGGCGCGCGTTCAGGCCGTGCACACAGCGTTACGCATCAGCCGCCAAATCCCAGAAGATGCCGAAGAGCTTGTTGCCATCGAGCCATCCGAGGTGCGTGGGCTTGAGGGCACCGTTGTCCCACGCGGCGAGGTTCCACTCAACAGCGCGATCACAGGCAGCGGAGAGCTCGTCCGCCGGAATGACCCGTATCGCACGCGCGAGTAGCTCCGGGCCGATACCGTCGGTCATACGGCACGCGAGCATGAGGTCCTCGGCCATAGCTTCGCGGGGCGTAAGGAACTCGTGGTCGAATTCCTCACCCGCGTCGTCGAGCTGCGTGAAGCGAATGCGGGCCGTGGACGAATTGGCAGACGATCTGCCGGCAGCGCCATCGGACGTGCCGTCAGACTCACTATCTGGCGTTCCGTCGAACGTGTTTTCCAGCAACAAGCTGACGTCGCCCGTTGCAGCGCACATGCTTGCGGCGGAGCGGCCGATACCCAAATAAGGCACGCCGGTCCAGTAGGCGATGTTGTGCTGGCAGCGGTGCCCGGGCTTGGCATAGCTCGCCACCTCGTAGCGCTCGTAACTATGCGCATGCAAAAGCTCCGCCGCGATGTCCATGCATTGGGCCTGGAAATCCTCATCGGGCACCTCGATTTTCCCCGCCGACTCGAGACGCTCCAGAGGCGTGCCTTCCTCAAGCTGCAACGGATACACCGAAACATGGTCGGGATCCGCCAAGAGGACCCTCTTAAGCGTGTCCCTCCATGCGTCGAGCGTCTGACCGGGCAACCCACACATCAGGTCGCAGGAGGTGGAAAATCCCTCCTGCCGTGCCAAGGCAACAGCCTTCACAGCCTGTTCAGCCGTATGAATGCGGCCAATTGCGCGGAGCTCATCCGCCTGCAAAGACTGCACGCCAAGGGAAACCCTTGTCACGCCCGCGGCGCGCAACGAGCGCGCAAGCTCGGCCGTAAACGACTCGGGATTCGCCTCGCAGGTGAACTCGACCGGATCACAGTAGCCGAGTACACGCCGGACGAGTTCAACCAGGCGGACCCCCAACAGCGAGGGCGTTCCGCCCCCGATGTACACCGTTTGGACCTCCGCCAGATCCCCCGCCCTGCCATGGGCGTCGATCTGCGCGGCAAGAGCGTCGCAGTAGGTGGCCACGGCCTCATCCAGCGCGCACCCCTCGCCCATCGCGCGCGAGTCGAAATCGCAGTACGCGCATTTGGATTTGCAGAAGGGTATATGCAGGTACAGAGCCTCGAAGCGCATGGCTACACGCGCTCCGGCGACGACGGTCCCGCGTCGGCGACGCCGCCGGCAGCGGGAACGGCTGACCTGCAGGCGCCCGGAGCGGCGGGAGCGGATGCCCCGAAGACGCTTGGGGCGGCGGGGGCGGCTCCTGCACCGAAAACGACATCTGCCCCGCAAGCGGCGTCGGCGGGGGCAGCCTCGAAGGCGACGACGTCAGCCTCGACCTCGTCGAGCATCGACATGAACTCTTCGTAGCTGGTGCACCGCACGACCTTGCCGCGCCAAGCGGCGGCGTGCGGCAGCCCCTTGAGGTACCAACCCGCAAAGGCACGGGCGCGCGCCATGTAGGGCTGCGTGGCGTGCAACAGCGTGAGGTGCTCACGCAGGGCGTCAATGCGCTCGAGCGCGATGCGCTCCGGCACGGGAACGCCATCGAGCGCGAACGCACGGGCGTCGCCGAAGATCCAAGGGTTTCCGTATATACCGCGCGCGATGAACACTGCGTCTGCGGCAGTGTCGTTGAGCATGCGCGCCGCATCCTCGGCCGAAAACACATCGCCGGAGCCGATCACCGGTACGTCCACGCGCGCGGCGACCTCGTCGATGGTGGACCAATCGGCCTCGCCAGTGTAGAGCTGATTGGCGGTGCGCCCGTGAACCGCCACCGCCGCGGCGCCCGCCTGCTCCATGCGCGCTGCAAACTCGGCGGCCGTGTTCTCCCCCGCCGCGAAACCGCGGCGGATCTTGACGGTGACGGGCACGCGCGCCTCGCGCACGCACGCCTCCACCAGCGACGCGGCAAGCTCGGGCTCCTTCATGAGCGCGGATCCCTCGCCCTTGGTGATGACCTTGCGCGCCGGGCACGCCATGTTGATGTCGATGAGACTGAGCTTCTCCCCCACTCGCTCCTGCACGGCGTCGACGGCGAAGGTGCCGAACAGCTGCACGCAGATCTGCGGCTCCTCGGGCTCTGGCTCCACGAGCACCCACGTTTTGGCGCTTTTGTACGAAAGACCCGCAACGCTCACCATCTCGGTGTACGCCATCTCGGCTCCGCGACGGCGGCACATAATACGGTACGCCGCGTCCGTGACGCCCGCCATGGGCGCCATCAAAAACGGCTGACGCCTGAATTGTTCACGTAGGTCGATCAAGTAAACCCCTCAAATCGACGATAAGCCTATCAACTCGATCTGGGTTTCTCAGGTGCCCCAGATTCGGGTGAAAGAGGAGGGCGCACGCCTGACGTGCGGCGCCCGACGATTGAACCCGAAGGTGGGGTGCCTGAGGAAGCCAGATTAGTCTTCGACCTTCAAGATGGCGAGGAACGCCTCCTGCGGCACTTCCACGCTGCCGATAGCCTTCATGCGCTTCTTGCCCTCTTTTTGCTTCTCGAGCAGCTTGCGCTTGCGCGAGATGTCGCCGCCGTAGCACTTGGCGAGCACGTCCTTGCGGCGCGCCTTGACGGTGGAGCGGGCGATGATCTTGTTGCCAATGGCGCCCTGGATGGGCACCTCGAACAGCTGCCGGGGGATGATCTCCTTGAGCTTGTCGCAAAGCCCTCGCGCCAAACCGTAGGCCTTGTCCTTGTGGACGATGAACGACAGGGCGTCCACCTCGTCGCCGGACAGCAGGATGTCGAGTTTGACGAGTTCGCTCACGCGATAGTCGGAGAACTCGTAGTCGAGCGAGGCGTAGCCCTTGGTACGGCTCTTGAGCTGGTCGAAGAAGTCGAGGATGAGCTCGGCGAGCGGGATATCGAAGTGCATCTCCACGGACTTCTGCGACAGGTGGATCATGTCGGTGGTGATGCCACGGTGTTCGATGGCGAGCTGCATGACCGCGCCGGTGTACTCGGGCGGAGTGATGATCTTGGCCTTGAGGTAGGGCTCCTCGATGTGGTCGATGCGCGTGACGTCGGGCAGGTCCTGCGGGCTGCGGACCTCGAGCATCTCGCCGTCGGTCTTGTAGACGTGGTAGTCCACGGAGGGGCTCGTGGCGATGAGCGCCAGGTCGAACTCGCGCTCCAAGCGCTCCTTCACAACCTCCATGTGCAGCAGGCCGAGGAAGCCCACGCGGAAGCCGAAGCCGAGCGCCGCCGAGGTCTCGGGCTCCCAGATGAGTGACGGATCGTTGACGTGCAGCTTCTCAAGCGCGTCACGCAGGTTCTCGTAGTCCTTGTTGTCGATGGGGAACAGGCCCGTGTAGACCATGGGCTTGGCCTCGCGATAGCCGGCAAGCGGCGCGTCGCAGGGGTTATTCACAAGGGTGAGGGTGTCGCCCACGTGCACGGCCTCGGGATCCTTAAGACCCGTGACCACAAAGCCGACTTCGCCTACGCCGAGCGCATCGACGGCGAACTCAGCCGGACGGCGCACACCCACGCCGTCTACGAGGAACTCCTCGCCGCCCTGCATCATGAGCAGGTGGTCACCCTTCTTGACGTGTCCGTCGAAAATGCGAACCGTGGCGACCACGCCGCGGTATTCGTCGAAGTACGAGTCGAGGATGAGGGCCTTGAGTGGCTTGTCCGCGCTGCCCGTGGGCGGGCTCACGAGAAAGACGATAGCCTCGAGCAGGTCGTGGATGCCCTCGCCCGTCTTTCCAGAGACGCACACGGCGTCGTCGGCGGGGATGGCAAGCTCGTCCTCGATCTCGACCTTGACCTCCTCGGGATGCGCGGAGGGCAGGTCAATCTTGTTGATGGCCGGTACGATGTCGAGGTCGGCGTTCATCGCGAGGCTCGCATTGGAGACCGTCTGTGCCTCGACGCCCTGGGTGGCGTCGACCACGAGAACGGCGCCCTCGCATGCCGCGAGGCTGCGGGAGACCTCATAGGTGAAGTCGACGTGACCGGGCGTGTCGATGAGGTTGAACTGGTAGGTCTCGCCGTCATCGGCGTCGTACATCACACGGACGGCATTCGACTTGATGGTGATACCGCGCTCGCGCTCGATGTCCATGGTGTCGAGCAGCTGCGACTCCATGTCGCGCTCCTCCACCGTGCGGGTGAGCTCGAGGATGCGGTCGGAGATCGTCGACTTGCCGTGGTCGATGTGCGCAACGATCGAGAAGTTGCGGATGTGGGAAGTGTCAAAAGTATTCATGCAGACCATCTTACCTGAAATTGGCTGGGTCGGGTGCGTGTTTGCCGCTCGGTCAAGTCCTGCGCAAGACGAAGAGCCCACTGGGCTCTTCTTTGCGTGCGGAATCTACGGCAAACACGCACCCGACCCAGCCCCAAGGCTCGACGGCCGCGCATTCAGAACGAGATTCCGCCTGAAAGTCGCCCGTAAACGTAAGCTCAACGTAGCCCAGCGAGAACATATAAGGTTCGACGTAGATTCCGCACGAGCGGAAGGCGCCTGTGGGGCCTCGTCGCGAGCAGGACTTGACCGAGCGCCGAATCTTATATGCTCTCGATGGGCGAGCGTCTACAGTTGTCCTGCCTCAGCGAGCATTTGCTTGGCGTGGGCGAGAGATTCCTCGGTGGCGTCGCCCGAAAGGAGGCGGGCGACTTCGGCGATCCGCTCGGGACCCTCAACGCGCAGCAGACGCGTCTCGGGGACGTCCTCGGAATCATCGCGACGGACCACGTAGTGGACGGAGCCCTGCACCGCGACTTGCGCGAGGTGCGTGACCACGATCACCTGGTGCGTGCGGGCAAGGTCGGCGAGCACTTGGGCGAGCGAACGCGCCGTGGCACCGCCAACGCCGGCGTCGACCTCGTCGAATACGAGCGTATCGACTGCGTCGGCTTCACCAAGCACCACTTTTGCGGCGAGCATCACGCGCGAGAGCTCGCCGCCACTCGCGATACGGCGCAGGGGACGCGGCGTAAGGCCGGCGCCACTGCGGTACAGCAGCTCGCAAGCGCAGGGCCCCTGGGCGGTCCAGCGTTCGCGCGGGAGCTCGCGGCTCTCCCACACCAACTCGGCACGCCCCATCTCCAGTCGTGCCATCTGCTTGCCCACCTCGCGGCAAAACCGCGGAGCCGCGGCATTACGGCGCTTGGTAAGCGCGCGGGCCGCCTCATCGAGAACGGCCTCGGCAGCCTCAAGCGCCTCGCGGGCACGACGGACGCGGACCTCGGCGTCGTCGACGAGGCTCAGCAGCTCGGCAGCCTCGGCGCGGCGCACGAACACGTCCTCCATGCGCGGACCCCATTGACGCAGCAGGCCCTTGAAGGCCGAGAAACGCTCCTGTGCCGCCGCGAGCTCGGCGGGGTCGTAATCCACGGAGTCACGATAGCGCCGTAGGTCGGAGGCGGCGTCCTCGATGATAATCGCGGCACTCGTGAGCTCCTCGGTAAAATCGGCGAGCTTGGCATCGACTGAACCCATACGCGAAAGGCCGGCAATGGCGGAGTTGAGGGCATCAAGTGTTCCCCCTTCGCCCGAGAGGGCCTCAGAGGCGTCGTTGGCGCAGCTCGCAAGCGCCTCGGCATGCTCCGCTCGGGGCAGACGCTCCTCAAGCTCCTCGTACTCACCGGGCTTGGGGTCGACTTCGTCAATACGCTCAAGGGCAAAACGGGCTTCCTCAAGTCGACTTCCCTGCGTGCGGCTTGCCTCTTCCACACGGGCAAGCTCACGAGCCGCCTCGGCGGCGCGCGCAAGCGCTTCGCGATACGCCTTGAGCGCGTCGGCAACGCCGGTGCCCGCCCATGCGTCTACCATACCCACATGGGAGGCGGGATCGAGCAGGCGTTGATGCTCGTGCTGGCCGCAAAGGTCAATCAGAGGGCTCACGCGCTCGGAAAGCTCACGCACGCTGGCCAAGCCGCCGTCGATGCGCGCGCGAGAGCGACCGTCGGCACCCAGGCGACGCGTCACCACGAAGCCCTCCTCATCATGCGCACCCGCGAACAGGCGACCCTCCACGAGCGCGCCCTCACTCCCCTCACGAACTGCGGATGAGTCGGCACGCTCCCCCATGAGCAACTTGAGTGCGGAGAGCAACGCGGTTTTTCCCGCTCCGGTCTCGCCCGTGAGCACGGTGAGGCCCACGCCCGGTACGAGGTCCGCCTCGCGGATCAAGGCCACATTTTCGACATGGATCTCATCGATCATGACGCACTCCGTAGAACACACGGCTCACCGAGCGGTAAAAGCTCTGCGGACCATAATCGAGCAGCAGAACATCGGCGTCACCCCGACGAACCTCCACACGGTCGACCTCGCCCTCGCAGGTGAGGAACTGGCCGTCGACGGCGATGGCGGGCACCGAGGGGCGGTCCTTGGACATCTTGAGTTCGATCACATCGGAGGGCGAGGTGAGGAAGGCGCGCGCCTGAATAGTGTGCGCCGCGATAGGCACGCAGACCATGCCCGCGTAATCGGGGCTGACGATGGGGCCTCCCGCGGAAAGTGCATAGCCCGTCGACCCAGTTGCCGTGGACACCACCACGCCGTCGCCACGTAGACGGTCGATATGATGGCCCGAGACCGTGATATCGAATTCAACCATATCGGACAGCGGGCCACGCGTAAGGGCCAAGTCGTTCAGGGCGAAGCTCGTGTAGGAGCGCTCCTCGCCGAACTCATCAACGCTCACGATATCGCAGGCGAGCGTTGCGCGACGACTCACGTGCAGCTCACCTGCAAGGGCATCACCCACTACGGTGAGGACGTTGCGATCCTCGGGCCTGGCCGCCGTAAGAAAGCCCAAATGGCCATAGGAAAGGCCGAGAATGGGGATCTCGCGGTATCCCACGATGCGTGCGGCGCGCAGCAGCGTACCGTCACCGCCGAGTGAGATCACCAGCCCACAGTCTTCAAGGTCGGGCGTCAACTCGATGCCGGAGCGCTGGTCGGGGGCCCACTCGACCTCGAAGCCCTGACGCGTGAGCCAGAGCTCCAAGGCAAGACCGCTCTCAACGGCCTCCTGCTTGTAGTAATTGGGGACGAGAAAGACCATCATAGCGAGGCCGCCTTACTCACGAGCAACGCGATGCGCTCATCGAGGGCGCGTGCGTTGGAACACAGACCTTGGACGTCGCGGGCGCCCCGAGCGCCCAGCAGGAAGAACTCACGATTGCCCTTCGCCCCCTTGATGGGCGAGGCGCACACGTCGAGCGGGGCGAGGCCGCTTTGGGCGAGCAGGCGCACCGTTTGCTCCAACACGCGCGCGTGCACCGTGGGGTCGCGCACGATACCGCCTTCCCCCACCTCGTCTGGCGCCGCCTCGAACTGCGGCTTGACGAGCGTGAGGAAGGCGCCGTCGGCCGAGATAAGCTCGAGCACCGCAGGTAAGATGGTGCGAATGCTGGTGAAGGAGACATCGCACACGGCTAGGTCGAAGGCCCCCGCATGACCGAGCGCGGGTACATCGACGATGTTCGTGCGCTCGAGCAGGGTCACGCGGGCGTCGTTGCGCAAGGACCAGTCGAACTGGGCACGGCCCACATCGACGGAGACCACGTGCGCAGCGCCGCGCTTAAGCAGGCAGTCGGTAAAACCACCCGTCGAACATCCCACATCGAGGCAGGACAGGCCCGAGGGGTCGACCTCGAACGCGTCGAGGGCACCGGCCAGCTTGAGGCCCCCGCGGCCCACATAGGGAATGCGCCCCTTGACATGCAAGGGCGTGCCGGGCTTGACCATCATCCCGGGAGAGCTCAGGCGCTCGCCACCCGAAGAGACGAGACCCGCCATCAACGTGCGCAGGGCATCTGCGCGGTTCTCGCAGATGCCCTGGGAAATCAATTCATCATCTAGACGAACACGTGCCACGATGTGCCCTTCTTACGCGTCCTCGGCGCTCGAATCCGCGCCGGAGGGCCCATCCGAAGACGCGGTTGCTTCGGGTGTACGCGCGTCCTTGACCGCCGAATCTGCCGAGTCCTCGGAGCCGTCACGCGACTCCCGCTCATCGAGCATGTCGACCTCGCGAGGCGACAGCTCGAACGAGTCGACCATATCCACGGCGCGCGAGCCAAGCTCGATCGCCTCATCGAACAAATCGAGGCTGCGCTCGAGCGAGGTGTCCTTGGAACGAACTTGAGCGATGATCTGGTCCAGACGCTCCGTGATGTCGTCGAAAGTGCCCTCGGCCATGTCCTACTCCCCGTCGGAGGAATCGAACGGGTCGAGGAACATATCGTCGAGGTCCTCGGTCTCAAAGCCATACTCGGCTGCCTCGAAGCGCGCGCGGGCCTCCTCGGCGGCGCGGGCGGCTTCGCGTTCCGCCTCGAGCCGCTTGGGATCGATCTCGAACCACAGGGCGGAAATGCAGGCAGCCTCGCAGTCATCTGCCGTGACGGTGCACGCAACGTGCTGGAGGCTCGGCAGATGGCGCTCACGGACGATGCGGCCGAGCACGCCGTTCACAAAGCCAGCGGAGTCGTCGGTGCCGTAGGCCTTGGCGACCTCGACGGCCTCATTGATGACGACGGCGGCATCGAGGGTATCGGCCACCTGGAAGTACAGCTCGTACACGGCGGCGCGCAGCAAGTTGCGGTCGGCACCGGGCATGCGCTCGAGGCTCCAATTGGCGGAGACGGCGCGCAGCGCGGAATCGATGCGCTCGCGATTGGCGTCCACGCCGCGCGCGATCTCTACCGCGTAATCTGCCAGCGGGCCCTTGGAAAGCGTGAAATCGCCGGCAAGAACGTCGGCCACGGACTCGCCGCGGACCTCCGCCTGGAACAAGATCTGAAGGGCCTGGCTACGGGCGAGCGTACGCCCGCGGTTGACCTTAAGGGATGCCACGCGCTACTCCTTGGGGAAAACGAGGCTGTCGATGCAGATGTTCACGCTCTCGACCTCGACGCCCACCTGGGCATCGATGGCGTTGACCACGGCCTCGCGCACGACCTCGGCGAGCTTCTTGAACGGATAGCCGAAGAAGACCGTGAGGTGCACGGTGAGACGGAGCTTGTCGTCAATGACCTCGGCCTCGACGTCCTCACCCACCTGCGTGGACTTGGCGGAGAACATGGAAACGAGATTGGTGGCGAGGTCCTTGACGCCCACAGACGCGACGCCTTCGACCTGCTCGACGGAACGGGAGACGATGGCGGCCAGGACCTCAGGCGCGATGCCGATTCCTGCGATGGTGATCTCTTGCGACATGGTCACTCCTTACGTGAATGCGTGATGCGCGAGGATGCGATTAGAGGCGCTGGACGAACTCGCCGGTGCGGGTATCGACCTTGATGCGCTCGCCCTCGTTGAGGTACATGGGGACCTGAACGACCGCGCCGGTGTCGATGGTGGCGGGCTTGGTGGCACCTTGGACGGTGTTGCCCTTGGCACCCGGGACGGTCTCGACGACCTCGGCCTCGATGAACATGGGCGGATTCACGCCGAGCAGCTCGGTATCGGCGTAGAGGAGCTGGGCGTTGTCGTTCTCGCGCAGCCACTTTGCGTTGTCGCCGATGAAGTCGGCGGGCACCGGGATCTGCTCATAGGAGCTCATGTCCATGAAGTAGTAGTTGTCGCCGTCGTTGTAGAGGTACTGCATCTCGTTGGTGATGAGCTGCACGCTCTCGAACTTGGAACCGGCGTTGCAGGTGTTCTCGACCACGCGGCCGGTCTTGAGGTCCTTGGTCTTGTAGCGGACGAAGGCACCGCCCTTGCCGGGCTTGACGTGCTGGAACTCGACGATGGTGTAGTACTTGTCCTTGATCTTGAGACCCATGCCGTTGCGGAAGTCGGCGGTGGTAATGGAAGCCATGGCTTGCCTTTCTGTAGAGGAGTCGAACCCTAAAAGTATACTCTCAAATGCGCTTAACAGTCGATGACGACCAGCTCGTGCGTAGAGGTCGTGAAGGGCTCGTAGCCGTCCTTCGTCACGACGCCGTAGTCCTCCAGGCGCACGCCGCCCACGCCGGGCAGGTAGATGCCGGGCTCCACGGTGATGACGGCGCCCTCCTCCACGATGTTGCTCTTGCGGCCGAAGACCGGAAGCTCGTGGATGTCGATGCCCACGCCATGACCGAGGCCGTGGCCGTAGTACTCACCGTAACCGGCATCGCCGATGATCTTCTGAGAGAGCAGGTGGATATCGTGACCGTCCACGCCGGCGCGGATCGCGGCGACGCACTCCTCGTGCGTACGGCGAACGATGTCGTAGATCTCACGTTGCTTCTCGGAGGGCTCGCCCACGCAGACCGTACGGGTCATGTCCGACTTGTAATCGCGGTACCCCGCGCCGTAGTCCATAAGGACGAAGTCACCCTTCTCCACCACGCGGTCACCGGGGATGGCGTGCGGGTTGGCGGTATTGGGGCCGCTCGCGACGATGGAGCCAAAGGCCAGGCCATCGGCACCGTTGTCGAACATGAAGGTTTCAAGCTCGGTGCGGAGCTGCTTTTCCGTGTAGCCGGGACGGATGAACTCGCACATATGGACGAAGGCGGCGTCGGTGATGGACTGCGCATGGCGCATGAGCTCGATCTCCTCGGCGTCCTTGATGGCGCGCATGAGCTGGAGATCTCCGTGCATGAGCGGCAGGCTCGCGCAGATGGAGCAATCCTCTAGCCCGCGCTCGATGCCGCGGTAGAAGTTGATCTGCATGTCGTCCTCGACAGCGACGGTACGGCTCTTGGTATCGCGGGCGCGCTCGGCGACCCAACGCGGAATGTCGATGACCTCCATGTCGAGCTTCCACTCGACACCCTCGGGAAGGTTCTCCTCGAAGGTGTTGAAGTACCGGGAGTCCGTGTGCAGGTAGCAGGCATCAGCGGTGATAAAGGCGGCGTGCGGGTATTCGCCGGTGTAATCGAAGACCCGCATGGCCCCAGTGAGCCAGCGAAGGTTTGCCTCGTCGCGCACGACCACGGCGTCGTAGCCGCGCTCTGCCATGAGGGCACGCAGGCGGGCGATGCGGCCGGCGGGACCGTTAAGTTTCTGGGACATAGGATGATCCTTTCTCGAGAACAGGCTGGCTGGGATGTGTGCAATGGGAAGACAGATGCGTCCTGCGCCATTATCGCACTCCAAGAGGCTAGGGATGGCGCGAGGCGAGGAACGCACGGGCGTGGCGCTCGAAGACCTCGTCGTCTACCGATGCCAGGCGAATGATGCCCGGATGCTTGGGCAGGGCAAACTGGAAACGGTTCGAGCGACGGAAGCGCTCGGCGCACACGGCATCGATGAACGTCTCGGGTTCAATCGAGAACTGAAGCTCCTCGATGCCCAGGTCTTCCAGGCGATCGTCGAGGGCAAACATCTCATCAACGGGAAACTCGCACACGTCGACGGCAAGACGCGCCTCGAAGCGCATGCCCTCGGCGTAAAGACGGTACCCGGGGATGGAGGAGTCATTCAAACACACGGCTAGTGCGCGAGCCGTGGTATCGCCGTACATGAACGCGCGGCGTGCGGAGGGGCTCGCCGACTTGACAGTATTCATGCGCGAGGTATGCGCACTGGTGAACGCCTCCATGAGCGAGACTTCACTACCGGCGACCATGCCCTCGACCGTGGACTCGAACGACTCCCAGCACTTGCGGCTCTCGGCGAGGCTCGCCGCGCACATGAGCGCGTAGCCCAGGCCATTGCGCTGCGAGTCGAACGCGCGCACAAGGTCGAGATCGCATATGACGAGACCGACCTCAGGCGCAAGCGACACGCCCGCATCATGTGCCCCAACGGAAAGGGGCACCATCTGGGTGGGTGCCATGATCATGGCATCGAGCGTCGTGGGGACAAGAGCGCACGCGCACCCTCCGCACCACGAACGGGCGATGTACGCGGAGATGGAGCAGACGGGGGCGGAGCCAACGCCCACGACGAGGTCCTCGGCAGTGAGGCCGAAAGACGCGAGGCGCACGAACAACCCGCCGACAGTTGCGAACGAGCTCGCGGCCTCTCCATCGAGCGCCACCTCATCCACGCGATATCCGGCATCGATAAGCGAACGGCGCACGTTAAGGACAAGGTCCTCGGGCAGGTCGGCATCGGCAACCATGAAGGCGCGACAGGGACGCCCCACGGCGCCGGCGAGCATTTTGGAGAGCTCGGAAAACGCACCGCAGCCAAAGCGCAAATCGGTGCTGCGGGTGCCAAAGTTGAGAAGCTTGCGACGAATCGTCATATCAGACCACGCTCCAAGAGCAGTTCGGCAACGGTATAGGACA
>NZ_DAWDUX010000017.1:8484-17169 GCF_052346665.1 Collinsella sp. | reverse complement strand
CATCGGTGAACGAGGTGCCGCGAATATCCACGGTAAGGTCGGCGGCTTGTCGGTACAACGGGCGGCGATGTTCGAGCAGACGCGCGGCGTGCTCGGCGCTGCGGAAATCGGGTCGGGTGTCGGAGCGGCGGATTTGACGCAGGGAGTCGTCTAAGTCACCGTCGAGATACACGCAGTAGCCCATCTCGTGCATGAGCTCGATGTTGCGAGGGGTCTCCACGACACCACCCCCACATGAGACGAGCAGGCTGCGCTCCGAACGCAGCCCCTCGAGCACGGCGGTCTCGAGCTCGCGAAAGCGGTCCTCGCCAAGTTCCTCGAACACGCGGGCGACGGTGCTGCCGCAACGCCGCTCGACCAAGCGGTCGGTGTCGACGAAACGGCGATGGAACATCCGTCCCAGGTTTCGGGCGAGCGTCGACTTGCCGGCCCCAAGGAATCCGACGAAGAAGACGTGATCGCATCCGTGCTTGACCGCCTGCGCCATGGCGACCTACTCCTCGCAGGCCACGTGACGCAGGGCGCGGCGCTCGAAGATGCGGAAAATCTGCGTGTACCACAGGTCGACGGCTGTCTGTGGCTTGACCAGAATAGTGTCGATACCGGCGAAGTTTCCGCCCCACACATCGGTGTAGAGCTGGTCGCCGATCATGACGGCCTCCTCCGGCTTCGCGCCCAAACGGCGCATACCCGCCGTGATCGCATAGGGCAGCGGCTTGCACGCGAAGGAGATGTAATCCATCTTGAGCTCGCGCGCCGAGCGCGAGACATGACTCTTGTGCCAGTTGTTGGACACCATGATGAGCTCGAAGCCGAGCTCGCGCGCATGGTCGAGCCACGCCGCCACGCTGGCGGGCGCGTCCTTGCGGTCACGCGGGACGAGCGTATTATCGCGATCGAGTAGAATGGCGCGTTTGCCGGACGCCCAAAGGGCGTCGAGGTCGATGCGCTCAACGCTCGAAACATAGCGTGCAGGGGAAAACCAGCTCATTGCCTACTCCCAAGACTGCATGTGCTCATCGTAGGTCTCGGAGAAATACTCCTCGTCCTGCGTGATGTAAAAGTAGAGGTCATTTGAATCGGTCGGGTTCAAGGTAGCCTGAATCGCCTCGACCGACGGCGCGCAGATGGGCGTGGGGGGAAGTCCCGCGTTCTTATAAGAGTTATACGGGCTGTCGATGCTCTGGATGTCATCGGCCGTGACGGCGCCGCCCGTCACATACATGAGCGTGGCGTCACTTTGCAGGTACGGGCGACCCGCAAAATCACCCTTCCCGCTCATGCGGTTGAGGAAGACGGAGGCAACATGCGCGCGCTGGCTGGCGTTCAATCCCTCACGCTCAACCACGGAAGCGAGGACGAGCAATTCATAATCGCTGAGGTCGAGCCCATAGCGCTCGTTGATAGCGATGCGGGCGGCCGTGAAGTCGAGCGCGTCGACCACATCCGTCTGATACTGGTCGAGCATGGCGCGAATAATTTGATCGGCCGTGGGAGTGCCCGAGAAGGTATACGTCTTTGGATAAAGGAAGCCCTCAAGGGAATCGTCGGCTGCCTCAGACAAGAAGGGATAATCCGAAACGTAAGCGCTCGCCTTTGCCTGGGCAAGGAAGTCATCGGCAGAGATGCCATAGGTCTCCTCAACGAGCTGCGCCGTCTGCCCGACAGTCCTGCCCTCGGGCACCGTGAGCTTGGCGCCACTGGCATTCGGGCCCTCGACGAGCTGCTCGACCACTTCGACGGGATCCTGCAGCGTCTCGAACTGGTAATCGCCGGGCTTGAGCGACATCTCGGCATTCAGCTTCTTGACGGCGGCATAGTACTCCGAGGGATCCTCGATAATGTGGTTCTCGGAAAGGATGGAGGCTATGGTATCGCCAGAGGCACCATCGGGAATGGTGATAGTGACCTGCTGGCCCGCCTCAACGGTTTGATCGGATCCGCTAAACAGACGAGGGAAGATAAAGATGGCAGCACCTGCGACGACGGCGATGGCGATGAGGACGCCGACGATCACCGGAATCGGAGAGCCCTTCTTATGCGAATCTCCACTACGGCTGTATACAGGCTGAACACCAGTGCGGGAGGGCTGGGCGGAAACGGGACGCGAGGTGTTCTGCGAGAAACGAGTGCCCGCTGGACGCGGCGCGGCGGTACGACTCGAGGCAGACGAAGCGGGGGCAGACCCATTGGTGCGGAATCGCTTGCCCGCCGGACGGGACGTGTCGCCGGGGCGATGGGAACCGGAGTAATCAGCCACGGTCTTCCTTTCGTCTCTGAGAGTCGAGCCACGCCTGCAGGAACAGCGAAGCCGAGATCATATCTACCTTACCGCGCATCTGTTTTTCGCTCAAACCCTGCTCACGCAAAACGCGCTTGGCCTCGCTCGAGGAAAGGCGCTCGTCGATGAACTCGAGGGGAAGGTCGCAGGCACGCGCTACGCGTTCGGCGATCGCACGGATATGCTCTGCCTGCGGGCCTTCCTCCCCCGCCATCGTCTGGGGCAGTCCGCAGACGAGGACATCGGGCTCATGGTCCTCAATGATCATGCGAAAGGTGCGCGCCATATTCTCAACCTCGGAAGCAGGGAGGACCTTGAGCGGCATAGCGACGCGCCCGGTGCGGTCAGAGACCGCGATACCGGTGCGTGTGCCGCCAATATCGAGCGCGAGTGCAACCACCTCTGGACGCCTCGGTTACGCGTTCAGCGCATCGCTCGCGGCCTCGAGAGCAGCAGCGATGCCCGCGGCATTCTTGCCGCCAGCCTGCGCCATGGTGGGCTTACCGCCACCACGGCCATCGACGAGCGGCACGATCTGCTTGATGACGTTACCCGCGTGGAAACCAGCGGCGGCGGCGTCATCGGTCGCGGCGGCCAGTAGCGCGGGCGTACCCTTCTCGGTCACCGTGGCGAGCACGCAGGCGACCGGGCCGGCGATCTTGCCGCGCACGGTGTCCCACACATTGCGCAGGTCCGCCGCCTCGAGCCCCGTGAGCTCGGCGGTCACGAGCTTGTACGAACCCATGTCGGCGGCATTTTCGATCGCCGCGGAAATGGCATCGGAGCCACCGCCGGTGAGCGCGCGCTTGAGCTTCTGGTTGACCTCGCGCAGCTCGGACTGGAGCACAGCGATGCGCGTGGGAACCTCCTCAACACGGCACTTGAGGCCAGCGGCGGCCGACTCGGCCAGCGCAGCGCGCTCCTCGAGATACGTGATGGCGCCGGTGCTGGTCACAGCCTCGATACGACGGACATTGGAACCGGTGGAGGACTCGGAGACGATCTTGAACAATCCGAGCTCCGCCGTGTTGGCAACGTGGGTGCCGCCGCACAGCTCGCGGGAGAAGGGCTCATCCTCGACGCCCACGGACACGACGCGAACCACGTCGCCGTACTTCTCACCAAAAAGCGCCACGGCGCCGGAGGCCTTGGCCTCCTCAATGCCCATGACGGTGGTCACCACGGGCTTGGCGGCAAAGATCTGCTCGTTGACCAGGTCTTCCACCGCGCGGACCTGCTCAGTGGTCATGGCCTCGAAGTGCGTGAAGTCAAAGCGCAGGCCCTCGGGAGACACCAGCGAACCGGCCTGGTTGACGTGGTCGCCCAGGACCTCCTTCAAGGCGGCGTCGAGCAGGTGGGTGGCGGTGTGGTTGCGACGGAGCAGACCGCGGCGGGCGAGGTCGTAACCGACAAAGACGGTGTCACCCTGCGAAAGCGCGCCGATGAGCTTGCCCTCATGGACGTACAGACCGCCCTTGGCGATAGTGTTATTGACGAAGAACTGAGCGTCGACGGTGTCGATAAGGCCGTGGTCACCCATCTGGCCGCCCATCTCGGCGTACAGAGGGGTGCGATCGAGCACGACGGCAGCCTCCGCGACGTTCTCGGCGCGCTCGACACGCTCGCCGTTCACGACGATAGCGAGGACCTTCGCGCCCTCGATGCTCTCGTTGTCGTAGCCCACGAACTCGGTGGCGGGCAACTGGTCTGCAAGCTCGGTCCACACGTCGTTGAAGGAACCCCAGGCGTCACCCTTGGCGGCGGCGCGGGCGCGGGCCTTCTGCTCGGCCATCTCGGCATTAAAGCCCTCGATATCGACCGCATGGCCGGCGCCCTCGGCGATCTCGACGGTGAGGTCGATCGGGAACCCGAACGTGTCGTGCAGCATAAATGCGGCGGAGCCGGGAAGCTGCTCGCCATCCGCGAGCGCCGCGAGCTGCTCATCGAGATAAGCGCGGCCGTTGTTGAGGGTGGTGGAGAAACGCTCCTCCTCCGCCTCGACGATACCCTTGACCAGGCCGACGTTCTCGAGCAGGCTCGGATAGGCGTCGCCCATCACATCATTCACCGCATCGATGAAACGGCCCAGGAACGCGTCCTCGATACCCAGCAGACGCCCATGGAACACGGCGCGACGCAGCAGACGGCGCAGCACATAGCCACGGCCCTCGTTACCGGGAAGCACGCCATCGGAGATCAGGAAGTTCACCGAACGGGCGTGGTCGGCAATGATGCGTAAGGAACGGGAAGCACCGGTGTAGTCGTCATCAACATAGGTCTTGCCGGAGATCTCCTCGCCCAACTTGATGAGACTCTGCATGACGTCGCCGTCGAAGAACGAGCTCTTGTGCTGCATGATGGCAGCCATGCGCTCGAGACCCATGCCGGTGTCGAGGTTGCGGTGGGGCAGCTCGGGCATGGAGCCGTCCTCTTGGCGATCGAACTGAGTAAAGACGAGGTTCCAGAACTCGAGGAAGCGGTCACAGTCGCAGCCGGGCGCACAGTCCGGGCATCCGCAGCCCACCTCCTCGCCGAGGTCGAAGTAGATCTCGGAGCACGGACCGCATGGACCGGTGGGGCCAGCCGCCCAGAAGTTGTCGTCCTCGCCCAGACGGGTGATGTGTTCGGCGGGAACGCCGAGTGAGCGCCATACGGACTCGGTCTCATCGTCCTCGGTGAAGACCGTGAAGTACAGGCGGTCCTTGGGCAGCTTGAAGACCTCGGTGATGAGCTCATAGGCCCACGTGCAGGCCTGCTCCTTGGTCACGCCGCCAAAGGCGAAGTTGCCGAGCATCTCGAAGAAGGAGGCGTGGCGCCCGTCGGCACCGATGATGTCGATGTCATTCGTGCGCACGCACTTCTGGCACGAGCACGCACCGATCTCCTTCATGACCTTTTTGCCCTGGTAGAACTCCTTGAACTGGTTCATACCGGCGTTGGCGAGCAGCAGGGACGGGTCATCGGGAACGAGCGAGGAGCTCGGATAGAGCTTGCAGCCCTTGCTCTCGAAAAAGTTGAGGTAGGCCGAGCGGATCTCGGCGGTCTTCATGGTGGGATAGTCGGCGGCCATGCGTAAACTCCCTGGGTTAAATGAGGTCCCGATCACCGGGACAGTTTCCAACCCGTCTAGTATACGTTAACGGCCGTCATCAGTTGTGTCGGTTTCCTCGGGTTTCTTGGCACCCACATCGTGCTCGTGCGAGGTGAAAGGGTTCTCGAAGTCGATGAGCTTTGCCCACGGGTTCTCGAGCTCGGGCTTGGGCATGGCCTCCGCCTCGGGAACCGAGCTCTCGTCGATGATCTGCGAGTCGGCTACGAAACTGTCGTCTCCCAGCGCGTCAAAAGCAGGAACCGGGTTGCCCTGTGCATCACGGAAGGGGGCTCCACGGAAGAGCGCACCCTCGTAGGAAACGATCTGCTCGCCGGTGCGCGTCTCGAAATAGAAGATGAAGAGCGATTTGATGACCGCAACGAGCGGCAACGCGACGATCATTCCCGCGGCTCCACCGAAAGTCGATCCAACAACGAGCGCCGTGAGCGACAAAACCGGATGCACCTGCATCGTGGACTGGTTGATCTTGGGCGCGATCACGTTGTCCGTGATGTTTTGGGAGAGCATAGCCATGACCATCGTCCACAGCGCCATGATGGGGCTGTACACAAGTGCGATCAGAGACGCCAACGCCGCGGATATGGAGGGGCCGACCACGGGAATGATGTTTAACACGCCCGAAAGAACACCCATGGCGCCCGCGTACGGATGGCCCACGATCGCAAATCCCACGAAGGCGAGGAAGCCCTGGATGACGGAGTTAATGACCGTCGAGCGCAGGTAGCCCCCCACCGAACGACTGACCACCGCAACCATGAGGCGATAGTCGTCGGCTTTGCCCTCGGGCAGCACGCGACAGATTTCCTCGTTGATGCGGGGGTAATCGCACGCAAGCCAGAACGCGAGGACGAAGCCGAGGAACACGATGAAGACCGTCGAGGCGATGTTGTTCACCATGGGAACGATGCCATCGCGCACAGCCGCGAGCAGGCCCGAAAGCGCCTGGTTGACGATGTCCTGCGCGGCGGTGAAGATCGAATCGAGCTGAACGATGTCATTCAAATGCTCGACCACGGCGTACTTGCTCTCCATGCGCACCACCCACGCACCGAGGGCGGAGAATTTGGAAGGAGCATCGCGCAGGAGGTCGATGAGCTGCCCGGTAACCATGGGGATCACGAGCGCAAAGAGTAGAATCAAGCCGACCATGACAACGATGAGGCCTATCAGGGCACCCGCACCACGGGGGACACGGTGGCGCTCGAGCCAATTGACGATGGGCGAGGCGACGAATGCCGAGAGGCAACCGACGGAGAGGAAGAGCAGCACACTCGAAAGCGAGCCGATCAGGTTCAGCGCGACGGAGGCGATGATGATGACGCCGATGACGATCCAGATGTTGAAAAACGTGATGCGGGCCACACGCTCTGCGTGCGAAGTATCGTGCTTCATAGTTCCTCTCACCAACCGGACCTAGCCGGCCATGGACCCGTCGGGGTCGATTTTGTCTTGGATCTTCTTGAGCGTACGCCTGAGCAGACGGCTCACCTGCACTTGGGAGATGCCGAGCTTCTCGGCAATTTCAATCTGCGTCATCCCCTGCAGGAAGCGCATCTCAATGACCTCGCGCTCACGCGGCGAGAAGCTCGCAAGTGCCTCCTCGATGATGATGCGATCATCGGTGAAGGCGAGGTCTTCATCCTCCGTGGCATATCGGTCGATGACCGAGGGGGTGTCGTCATCCTCCATGCCCGAAGGCGCCTCAAGCGAAACAGAGCTATACGCGGAAGAAGATTCCATGGCCTCGAGCACCTCGTCGACGGAGGCGTCCAGATACTCCGCAATCTCGGCGATAGTCGGCGAACGCTGAAGCTTGGAGGTAAGGGTATCGGTGGCCTGGTTGACCTTTGCCGAGAGCTCTTGCAGGCGCCTAGGCACACGGACGCTCCAACCCTTGTCACGGAAATGCCGCTTAATCTCGCCCATGATGGTGGGCGTGGCGAACGTGGTGAACTCGAGGCCGCGACTCGGATCGAAGCGGTCGATAGCCTTGAGCAAGCCCAGATACCCGACCTGCACGAGGTCATCGAGAGGCTCTCCGCGATTCTTGAACTTATTGGCGATGAAGCGCACGAGATTCAGATGGGACATCACGAGTTTCTCGCGAGCATCCATATCGCCCTCTTCTTTGAAGCGGCGGAAGAGCTCGCGCGTCTTCTCCTTGTCCCAGGCGCTTTTACCCGAGGTTTTAGATGGCATCGACGTCCGCCTTCACGTCGAGCACCAAGCGAGCGGGCGCCTCGTGCTTTTCGTAGACATCGCAGACCGAGCCCAAGATGAGATCGGCGTACACGGCGGTCGGGTCCTCCTCAGAGGGCACTGCGAACGCCGTTGCGGACAACTGGAACGTCATGGCGACATGACGCTCATCGACATCGAAGTCGATGACTAGGTCCTCACCCGGCGTCGTTCCGCAAGCGTAGATGAATGCCTCCTCCGCAGCCATGCGCATGTCTTCGACGCGCTCGACCGACATGGCGGAAAGCGTCGCCACGTTCGCGGCGGTCATGCGCACGATGCGCGCGAGATGCGGCTCGCAAGCAACGGTAAGGGCGACACGCGTGGGATTACTCATGGTCGGACTCCTCGGCGGGGGTGTAGGTGAAGTACTGACGGGGCTCATCTGCCTCAATGGGCTCTGTCTCCCCCGAGGCATGGTCGAACGAGCCGGGCGTCTCTGCTGCCGGGGCAGCCGCTGTGTCGCCGAAGGTGCGGGGTGCGGGCATGGACTCAGTCTTACGCGGCTTGGCAAACAGCTTGTGAACCTTCTCACTCGCGGCGTCAGCAAAACCGGTCACGGCACTCGACGCGCTGCTGGCGGCACCGCTTACCGCGGAGACGTCACGAAGTACACCGTTGACCTCGATAAGGTCTGCCGAGAGTGCCTCAGTCGCGACCGTGGCCTGCTTGAGCAGGGGTTCGATCTGGGACACAGCCGGCTGCAGTTCGTCGACCACACCATCGAGCTTGGCGACCACAGGACGCGCCTCCTCGATGGTGCTGTTGATCTGCTCGACGGTCTTATCGAGCGAATCGACCACGCCGCGTGTACGACGCAGCATGAGGGCCAACTCGACGACGGCCCAAGCGCCGGCGAGCGCCAAAACGATAAGGACGATCTGGATGGGATCCATGAATGCCTCCGTAGTTGTCTCGTCACAGATAGATTGATGATACCCGTTCGCGTCCAATTCAACCATCTCGCTTCTCCCGTGCGCGGGCGGCGATCATTTTGCTCGGTCAAGTCCTGCGCAAGACGAAGCGTCCACTGGACGCTTCTTTGCGTGCGGAA
>NZ_DAWDUX010000017.1:0-8474 GCF_052346665.1 Collinsella sp. | reverse complement strand
GAAGCGAGATGACAGGCATGGCGCACACTTTGAAAGAGTTGTGAACCACAGCGGTTATCTAGGGCGGGTCTCGGCGCGCCATTGTTCCCAACCTCGGCCGCTGGGGTGCCAGAAGGCGCCGGGCTCGAGACCCTCAGGGAGATACCGCTGCGGTACCCAGCCCTCTGGGTAGTCGTGTGGATACTTGTACTCTCCATATTCGTCTGAACCCGGGCGATGGCGGTCGCGCAAGTGGTTGGGGACTTCGCGCTGACCACTCGAGCGCACGTCTTCGAGGGCGGCGTCTATGGCGGCTTCGGCGGCGTTGCTCTTGGGAGCCAGTGCGTTGTAGATGGCTGCCTGCGCCAGATTGATGCGGCATTCGGGATAACCGATCACCTCAGCGGACTTGAATGCGGCCTCGGCGACCAGCAAGGCTGTAGGGTCGGCGTTCCCGATATCCTCGCTTGCCTGGATCATGATGCGACGCGCGATGAACTTGGGGTCCTCCCCCGCGTCGATCATGCGGGCGAGCCAGTACACCGCGGCATCGGGATCACTGCCCCGCATCGATTTGATAAACGCGGAGATGATGTCGTAGTGCATGTCGCCAGACTTATCATAGGAGAGCCCGCGCCTGGGGTTCGCCTGCTTGACGTCCTCGAGTGTGATCTCGATGGGAGCTCCCTCGGCGCGAACGTCCTCCGCCGGGTCTGCCGGACGCGTAAGCGCAATCTCGCTTGCGAGCTCAAGCGTGGTGAGCGAGCTGCGCCCGTCGCCCGCGGCAAGCGTGCAGATCGCCTTGATGACCTCATCACTCGCCGTGTACCTGCCCGCCAAGCCCTCTGGGGCCCCAAGAGCACGGCGCACCAATTGCTCAACGTCCGCGTCGCTCAGGTGCGTCAGTTCGACCACACGACTGCGCGAGAGCAACGCGGAGTTGACCTCGAAATACGGATTCTCGGTGGTGGCGCCGATCATGACCACGGTGCGGTTCTCCACCGCATGGAGCAGAGCATCCTGCTGGGAGCGGGAGAACCGATGGATCTCATCGATAAACAGAATAGTACGGCGGTCGAACATCATGAGGCGGTGCTTGGCCTCCTCGATCTCGCGACGCAGGTCCTTGACCGTACCCGTCACCGCCGAAACCTCGACGAACTCACTCTTCGTGTGTGCGGCGATGATGTGGGCCAGGGTGGTTTTACCCGTACCGGCAGGTCCATAGAGGATCACGCTCGAAAACACGTCATGTTCGATGGCGCTGCGCAGCCACGAACCAGGCCCCACCGCCTTCTGTTGACCCACGTAATCGTCAAGCGTGTTGGGACGCATGCGCACCGCCAAGGGTGCGTTCTTGAGCTGTTTGCTCCGCTCGGAGCTGCTGAAAAGGGTATCCATGAATCCGTTCCGTCGATTCGCCATCGCATGTGATTCTAGCAAATTGAATGATAGATTCAAACACCTGTTCGTATTAGCGTTCGTTGATGTACGTGCGCTGGGGGAACTTGAGCTCCGGGAACAACGTGCACGCAAGCTCGGTAAAGTATCCATCTGTCATGCTCGCGATATAATCGACGACCGTCTGGTCAAGATCACGCTCCCACTCGTACGTGCGCCCGTAGTACGACAGAGCCTTGTCGATGCGCGCGATGTGGTGGCGGAAGATATAGCTCTGCTCGTCATGTGCCTTAAGGTCGCCTAGGAAATGCTCGTACATGAGGCTGAATGCGCGCGCCATCGTCGCCGCCTCCTGCTCCTCGATGCCAGCCGAGTGATAGATCTTCTCGTAATTCTCACGCTTCGCGCGGCGGATCTCGCAGAACAGCTCCTCGCTCATCTCGATGCGGTCCTTACCGTAACTGTGCTCGACGATGTCGATCGAGGCGCGCGTGAGAATCCAGGAATTGTATCGACCACCTAAACCGTCTTCAAACGCGTCTTCCGAGAGTAAACCCGCCTCGATGGCGTCCTGACGGTCGCGCCCCACATAGGCGATGATATCCGAGATGCGCACCACGCAAGCCTCGAGCGTCATGGGGCGCAGCGTCTTGACGCAGTCGAAGTCGTGGGTGTAGCACTCCCCCACCACGTGGTCGAACTGCTCGAACGATTCCATGCCCGAGAGCTCGAAGACGCGCTGCTCGTACTCGCCGTTATGGCACAGCACGCCATCGAGCGTCTGCAGCGACAGGTTGCGACCGTAGAGCTTGTCGAGCACCCGGACCGAATGGACGTTGTGGAAAAACGAGCGGCCGGTGCGGGCGGTGGTGATGTCGTTGAGGCGCGCCTCCCCCGCATGGCCAAAGGGCGTGTGCCCCAGATCGTGCCCCAAACCGATCGCCTCGATGAGGTCACAATTGAGACCGAGCGCGCGCCCGATGTCCCGCGCAATGCGCGCCACCAGCTGCACGTGGAGGCCACGGCGCGAGAGATCGTCGTTGCTGCGGAAGCTGAACACCTGCGTCTTGCCGTTGAGGCGGCTGTAGGCGGGCAGATGCATGATCTTCTCGGCATCACGCACGTACGACGGACGCCAGATGCTACCGGCGTCACCTGCGCGCGGCTCGCGGCGAATCGCCGCATCGTCGGCGGCGCGATAAGGATTGATCCATCCTGCAGCACGATCCTCCTCCATACGCTCGACCAGCTCGGCGCTCAATTGGTCGGGCATGGCGAGTAGGCGATGCGTGAGATCACTCGTTGACTCTGGGGCATCGACAGTCATACGGGGATTCACATCATTTGTCTTCTGTTGCTGTACGTTCGTCATGTTCCATCTCCTCCTGTCATCGTTGATCGAGACCAATCATCGCACGGCGTGCGGACATACATCGATTCGCATTCGCAGCCGGACGGCTAACCCATACGAACGGCAACGATCATCACCAACAACAAAGGAACTACGAAGGGCAGTAGCGGCAACGAGACGCGCCGTGCAAGCAAGCCGGTCAAGGCAAGCAACACCAAGCCGCCTCCAAACGCCGCGAGGGCTTCGAGGGGCCTCCAAAGCGAAAGCGCGGCGAGGAACTTGACGTCCCCCATGCCAAGGCCCGCGCGTCCCTTGTGCCAACGGCGCCACCACAACTCGAATGCGACGATCACCGCACTCGTGAGGGCGGATACCAGCGCGCACCACATGAGTCGCAGCAGGCCTCCCGTAGCCAAGCTCAAGGCCGCGCACGCAAGTGCCAAGCCCACTCCGAGCACGGTGGGAAACCTCCGCTCACGCGCATCGACCACCGCAGCCGCAACCAACAGGACGCACACGAGCAGCGTCAACGCACCTGCAGCGAGGCCCCTAGACGAAGCCCCCTCCATCAAATTGCCCGCCTGTACCATGTATACCACCTCGACACTCGCCCGCCGCCACGCCAACGCGGGTATAATGGCGGCAATGAACTCGACCTTTCACGGGAGACCTATGGAAACGCCCACGTTCGACTACAGCACCAAACCCGAACCCCAAATGACCGGTCCACAGGCGGCGGACGCCGACGTCATAGAGTCCATTGGCGGCCAGCGAGTGATCGAAAGCGCGAGCGCTTCGACCGCGCCTCAGACGAACTCGTCAAACTTCGCCTATGTCCTTGCCGCAGTGACGTTGGGGATCATCTCATTGCTGGCAATCGCGTTCGCACTCCTCATGTTCGGGGTGGTCGGAACGGCCATCAATTCGTCCTACGCATATGATGAGCTGCCGAGCGATGGCTATGTGAACGGTTGGAAACGCTTTGAGAACGAGCATCGCGATGAGCTCGACCAGTTCGAAGAAGAACTCTGGAACGAGCTCATGTCCGAAAACGGCTACGACGCGTAAAACCTATTTGGCCCCGTCGAGCACCTCGTCGAGCGTCACGCTCACGTCATGCGGCGTGGGAACCCAGTCGACCTTAAGGAACAGCGCCGCCACGGTGAGCGGGACATACGTGAACATAAACAGCGGGAAGGTAAACAAGTTGGCGAAGATGCGCCAGCGCTGCGGACAATGGATGTGCTTCCACTCGGTGATAGTAGTGAAGAGCCCCATGACAAAGAACGTGCCGTACATATAAGCAAAAATCATGATTACCGAACCGATTGCCATCTCGATCTCGGAGTCGGTTGCCAAGAACCCGTGGCTCAGGCTACCGACCACGATGAAGGTGGTGTTGACCATGAGGCAGAGCAGAGTCAACAGCATGGCAGGACCGATGACCATGAGCATGTCGTAGGCGGCAAAGCGGCGAAACTTGGTGATGGACGTGAGCATGTGGCGGCCGTAGGTGAAAAGCACCTGATAGAAGCCTTTGGTCCAGCGCATGCGCTGTTTGATGGAGGCCTTGAGCGTGACGGGCTGCTCATCGAAGAATTCGGCCGGGGCATAGCCGATGCGAACACCGTGGATGGCGCAGAAGGTAGCGAACTGGATATCCTCAGTGAGTGTGTGGAAGTCCCAGCCGTGCATGCCCTGGATGATCTTGGCCGAAACGAGGTAGCCCGAGCCGGAGACGGCGCACGAGGTGCCGCAGATCATACGCGCGTTGTTGAGATAGCGCGCCTCGCGCATGAACCAGGTGGCGTAGGCCGCGCTGATCCAGGAGCTACCGAAATTCTTTGAGTTGCGATAGCTCGTGAGCGCCAAATACCCCTGGTCGAAGGCGTCGTTCATGACGGTGACGTAGTCACGTGCGAGCAGATTGTCGGCGTCGAAGATGAAAAACGCCTCGTGCTTGCCGGGATACTCTTTGAGGATGCGGTCGAACCCGTAGTCCATGACCCAGCTCTTTCCCTTGCGGGAGAGGTCGTTGCGCTCGTAGACGATGGCACCGGCATCACGCGCCGCTTGGGCGGTGTTGTCGGTGCACGCGTCCGCCACCACGAAGATGTCGATCAGTTCGGAAGGATAGTCCTGGTCTTTAATCGACTTGACGAGGTTGGCGATCACCGCTTCCTCGTTATGGGCGGCGATGAAGAACGCATAGCGATGCTGCTTCTTGGCGGCGGGGATCTTCACCTGGCCCCGCAGAAGTCCGATGAAGAAGAAAACGACCTGGTACAGAAAGCACCAGGTGAATAGGAAGCCAACGATGCTGTTGAAGGCGACGATAGGTGTCAAAACGCCTCCCGGGTCGCGATTGTTTCGTACGTCTCAGTGTACGACAGTCTGCGCCCGGGCACGCAATCTCCAATCGAGAGGGCTCAATCCTCGAGGAGGCCGAGGCGTGGAATGATCTGCTCCCCCGCCTCCGTGCGTCCGAGCGAGCGGTCGTGCAGCTCATCCAAAGCAGCCGCGAGGTCCCAAGGAAGCTCATCCTTGCAACTCACGACCTCACCGGTCACCGGATGCACGAACGAGACGCTCCATGAGTGCAGAAATTGACGGTCGAGGTAGAGGTTCATACGCTCATTGCCCTTACCGTACAGTGGGTCGCCCACGAGCGGATGGTGGATGTGGCGCATGTGCACGCGAATCTGGTGCGTACGCCCCGTGTAGAGGTGACATTCGACGAGCGTATAGCCCTCGTCGCCCCGCGCGGGCTCAAAGCGCTCAAGCACCTTAAACGTCGTAATGGCCTGACGTGCAAAAGGATCATCGGAGACGGCCATCTTCACGCGATCGCGTGTGGAGCGCGCAATACCCGTGTTGATGGTCCCCTCGTCCATGACGATCTCGCCGTGGACGAGCGTGATATAGCGACGGTCGAGCGTACGCGTGCGGATGAGGTTCTGCAGGGCGCGCTGCGTGTCATCGTCCTTGGCGGCGAGCATGAGGCCCGAGGTGTCGCGGTCGAGGCGGTGCACGATGCCTGGTCGGTCCTCCCCCTGCACCGTGCCCAGGTGATCAGGGCCGCAATGGTACGCAAGGGCGTTCGCCAGCGTGCCATCCTCGTGGCCGTGCGCCGGATGGCACACCAGACCGCGCTGCTTGGAAAGGACGATGAGGTAGTCGTCCTCGTAGCGAATGTCGAGGGGAATGGCCTGTGGAATGATGGCTCCCGGTTCGCGGACCTCGGGAAGCTCGATGGAGATGCGGTCACCCTCGGCTACTTGCTGCTTTTTGGAGAGGCACGTTTCGCCGTTGATGGCCACGGCACCCGCCTCAACGAGCTTCGCGCAGGCAGAGCGTGAGGGGCACGCATCCTGCGCGCCCAGATACGCATCGAGGCGCTCGCCCGCAGCTTCGACGGGAACGAGCAGGTGAAGGTCGGCGGGCATTAGCGTCCCTCCCCTTCCGGCTTGTCGCACTCCTGGCGCTCACGCACCGCGCGGGCGCGCTCGCCGCGGCGTTTGGCGCGACGAGCGGCGGCACGGGCGTCACGTGCGTCGAGCTCGGCACCCGCATCGACTTGGGCGGCGGGAGACAGGAACATGAAGCCCACGAACGCGAGGAAGACGCCAACGCAAATGCCGATATCTGCAACGTTGAACACGGGGAAATCGATGAAGTCGGTGGCGATGAAGTCGACCACGTAGCCGAGAACCAGGCGATCGAGGGCATTGCCAATCGCGCCCCCCGCAACAAGGCCGAGCCCGAAGGTCTCCACCTTCGACACCTTCCTCACGTGACCAAGGTACAAGGCGATGGAAACGATGACGACTGCGGCAAAGAAGGCGAACAGCATACCCATGCCCTCGCCCATGCTGAACGCGGCACCGATGTTCGCGACGAAACGAAAGCTCAAGATCCCTGGGATGACGGATACGCTCTCCCCCGTCAGCATGAGCGTGTTCTTAACGAACACCTTGGAGATGTAATCGAGCGCGAACACCGTGACAGCGGCGACGAGCACCACGCACGCGCGCCATCCAAGCGACGGCTCAAAGGTTTTTGTATCCGGCTTCTCGGCCAAAGGAATCCCCAAACTCCGAAGTGAACATCCTTGATGTAGAAGGTCATGCCGCGTGCCAAAGGGGCACGTCCCCAATGGCACGCGATCCTTGATGTGGGCATGCACATCAGCGAGCGACGGCCAGGTGCGCCAGATTGCCCTGAAAGAGGAGGGCGCACGCCTAGCGTGCGGCGCCCGACGATTGAAGGGCAAGGTGGCGTGCCTGGCCGCCGCGCAGCGTCATGCGCTGAGCTTAGCGCAGCGCCTTTAGCTCAGCGCCTCAAAGCAGCGGTCGCAGATGTGCTCGTGCTCGCCGTGGACGCCCGTAGAGGTACGGTAGTTCCAGCAGCGGTCGCACGCCTCACCATGGGCGGCCTCGATCTGGGCGGTGAACGCCGCACCCTCGGCCAGCTCCACCTCGGAGACGATGTAGAACTCGGCGAGGTCGACAGCCTTGTCGCCGGTGAGCAGCGCATAGGCCTCGGCCGGGGCGGTAGCCTTCACGCGGACCTGCTGGCTCTTGGTGAAGGTGCCCGCGGAACGAGCCTCCTCGATGGCCTTGGTGACCACGCCTCGCAGCTCGAGCGACGCCTCGAGGACGCCGGCGAACTCGTTGGCCTGCTCGAGCGTGATGGGGCTCTTGTACCAATCGAGCAGGGCCGCGTACTCCTGGTTGTCTCGGCAACCGGCCGGAGCGAACTCCATGGCCTCGTCGACCGTGTAGGACAGGATGGGCTGCAGGTCGCGCATAAGCATGGAGAGCAGCTCGGCCACGACGGTCTGCGCGCTGCGCATCTCGTGGCTGCCCGGCTTCTCGCAGTACAGGCGGTCCTTCAGCGCGTCGAGGTAGACGTTGGAGAGCTCGGTGACGACGAAATCGTACAGCGTGCGGTACGCGCGGTTGAACTCATAACCGGCGTAGGCCTCGTCGACCTCGGCCTGGACCTGGGTGAGGCGGGCGAGCATGAGCTTGTCGAGCGGCATGAGCTCGTCGAAGGCCACGCCGTCGGTCGCGGGCTCGAACTGGCCCTCGAGCACGGACAGCAGGAAGCGCAGGGTGTTGCGGAAGCGGCGGTACGCGTCGGAGGTGCGGGCGAGGATCTCGTGGTCGCAGGCGACGTCGGTGGAGGTGTCCACGGAGGCGACCCACAGGCGGATGATGTCGGCGCCCATCTCGTCGCAGATCTTGTTGGGGTCGATCACGTTGCCGAGCGACTTGGACATCTTGCGGCCCTGGCCGTCCAGGGTGAAGCCCTGGGAGATGACGGCCTTGTAGGGGGCGACGCCGTTGGTGCCAACGGAGGTCAGCAGCGAGGACTGGAACCAGCCGCGGTGCTGGTCGGAACCCTCGAGGTACACGTCCGCCGGGTACTTGAGCTCGGGGCGGTACTCGCACACGGCCTTCCAGGACACGCCGGAGTCCCACCACACGTCGAGGATGTCGCGATCGGTCTTGAGGTGATGGCCGCCGCACTTGGGGCACACGCAGGCGTCGCCGAGGTAGGACTCGGGTGCGTCGGTGAACCAAGCGTCGGAGCCCTTCTCGTGGAAGAGCGCGATGACGGCGTCGAGCGTGTCGTCGTTCATGATCTTCTCGCCGCAGTCGGTGCAGGTAAAGGACGGGATCGGCACGCCCCAGTTGCGCTGACGGGAGATGCACCAATCGGGGCGCTGCTCCACCAT
>NZ_DAWDUX010000016.1:35376-42853 GCF_052346665.1 Collinsella sp. | reverse complement strand
GCGGCGCATCGCAACATGCGGACGGCGTGGCCGATCGTGCCACCGGTTATGCGGGCGGCTTTTCGGGCCTCAACGACGAGGGCGTGCTCTATCACAACGACATGTATTATGCCGACGTGGTGCGTGGCACAGCCGAAAAGGTCGATCCGTTCGCTAACACCCAGCTCAAGAGCGTGTGGGACTTCAACAGCATGGAGGACATCGTAGGTCCGGACGATGCGAACAACTACAACGTGTATCGCGTGTACCGCAAACATGTGGACGGTGCGACGGCGGCTGTTACCAAGGGCAACGCGCTCATCACGGGCGGCACGCTTGATACGGGCGAGGGCACGGCCAACACTGGCCTTGACCGTTACGATGTCGAGTTCTTCCATATTGTGAACTGCTTCGACCAGGATATGGCCAACAGCGACGCCTCCGGTGATGAGGGAAAGAGATGGACCGGCGTGAAGGGAGCTCAGCGCACGGGTGAAAACGGCTTCAAGGAAGCGCTCGGCGTGTACGCCAGCCCGTCTAAGGCTGTGCTTATGCTCGACACCGCGCAGACCGGCAACGGTGGCGCGCTTACCCCTGAGCCCGACGAGGGCCAAGATCCTTGTGAGGCGCGCGTGGATGTGACCATCCAGAAGGTCTGGAACGACGCCGGCGATAAGGAAGGTCTGCGCCCCGACGCCATCCGCGTGCAGTTGGTTGGCTCCTACACCAACGATGCGGGCGAGAAGGTCGTGCCGAGTGAGCTCATCGTGCAGGACGGCAACGGCACCACAACTGAGAAGATTGTCAACCCGCAGCAGGTCGACCTGACGGAGGCCGATAACGCATCCGGCTGGACGGAGACCTGGCGCCGTGTGGTGGCGGGCCTGCCTGTGGCCTTTGCGGACGAGAACAAGGTCATTCATTACTACACCTATGAGGCAACCGAGGTCCAGGTGCTCATTGACGGCGAGTGGAAGAGCCTGGAGGAAGCGGGCTACACCGTCTCCTACCGCGTTGACGGCACGGACCGCGTGATCGAAATTACCAACACGCATCTGCCCATGCTCCCCGAGACGGGCGGCATTGGCACGTGGCTTACGGTGCTGGCGGGCGGCATGCTGCTTGCGTGCGCTGCTTACGAGCGCCGCCGCAGGTCGATGGCGTATGCCGGGTACGTGCCCGCGCATTTTGCGCCCTCTCGTCCTCGGCTTGAGCCCACGCGCCCCCGGCACCTACGTGCGCATGGTGCGCACAGGCAGGTCAGGCGCGGCGGATCGGGTCGCGCACCGAGATAGGTATCTCGCGTGGCGCAGGTAACGCGCCGCTGCAGATAGGTAGTTGTTCATGTCATGCGTTTGAGGGAAGGAATGATTCGATGAAAACGATGACAAAACGCATCGCCAGCATGGCACTGGCGGTCATGATGGCGGTCGTGATGCTCGCGAGCGCCCTGCCCACCAAGGCGTTCGCGGCCACCACGGGCAATCTGACCATTACGAATCAGAGCGCCGAGTTTGAGGGCAAGCAGGTTAAGGCGTGGCAGATGTTCTCCGCCACCGCTACCGCCGACGGAAACAATGCAAGCTACACGCTCAATGCTGAGTGGAAGCGTTTCTTCACGACCGAAATTGGCGGCAATATGGCTGGTCTGTCTGGCGAAGGGCTTTCTCAGGCGGCAATCGAGTATGTGAATGCCCTTGGTGCCGATGAGGGCACCAACGTGATTGCTTTCGCCAAGAAGGCTTCCGACTGGGCGAAGGAGCAGGGCATTGGCGCAACGTCTACCGTAACGGCAGCTGCAAGTGGCGATGCCTATGTGGCTAAGTTCGAGGGCCTTGCCTTCGGCTACTATGTGATCTCCCCGCAGGGCGGTTCCACCGCTGATCGCGGAACTGACGCCATCCTGGCGAATGTGGTCACGGCCGACAAGAACGTGAACCTCAAGAGCGAGTATCCCACCATCGAGAAGACCGTTGATGGCGACAACCATGCAGACGCTCAGGTTGGCGACGTGCTGAACTTCGAACTGAAGTCCAAGGTCCCCGACATGACCGAGTACACCACCTATGTGTTCAACTTCGTCGATACCCTGTCCAAGGGTCTGACGCTTGACCAGAGCACCATCAAGGTGACCATTGGCGCTTCCGAGCTTCAGAAGGACGTCGATTACACCGTCTCCGTCACGGGCGGCAATGGCGCTGCCACCGAGCTGAAAATCATCATGACCGACTTCGAGACGAAGCATGGTGACAAGGCCGGTCAGGATATCAAGGTAACCTACTCTGCAAGCATCAATGAGCATGCCGTTGCTGGCAAGGATGACGCAGGCAACAGCGCGAAACTCGAGTACAGCAACGACCCCATCAACGGCGGTACGGGCACTTCTGTTCCCAGTGTTACCCACGGTTACACCTTCGGCTTCGACATCAACAAGACTGACGGCACGGGCGGATCCGCCCTTGCCGGCGCCGTCTTCCAGCTGCAGAAGAAGGGTGAAAGCACCCCGATTAAGCTGATTGTTAAGCAGGCGGGCGACGAGACCCAGCCCGCCATCGTTCGTCCTGCCAAGGCCGACGAGATGGGCCAGGCTGTTGACACCATCACCACTCCCAAGAGCGGTAAGATCACCTTCGAGGGCCTGGACGCCATCGCCTACCAGCTCGTCGAGACCGAGGCTCCCGACGGATACAACAAGCTCAAGGATCCCGTCGACGTGACGATTGCCGCAAATTACGACCAGGATGGCGTGCTTCAGAGCTGGACGGTGAACGGCGGCGGCAATGACGTTGCCGTTAACATCCAGAACAACAAGGGCACCCTGCTCCCCGAGACCGGCGGCATGGGCACCATCCTGTTCACGCTCGTCGGCGCCGCTGCCATCGGCTACGGCATCTACCGCAAGCGCACGGCCAAGACCGTTGCGTAATTTGGTTTCGCGATGAAAAAGTCCCGCGACTGGTTCTCAACATTGGCAATCATCGGCGGTTTGCTGCTGGTGCTCTACCCGACCATCTCGAACTTCCTTAACCTGCGCAACGCCACGCGCGTGATCGAGCAGTACAGCGAAGCGGTCGACGAGCTCACCGACGATGAGGCACAGCAGCTCATGGATGCTGCCCGCATCTACAATGCCAAGCTCGCGGGGCTCTCGGGCATCCCGGCTGCAGACGGCGGCTGGGATGCCATCGACGCCTCACTGGCCGCTCAGCTCCGTGAGGAGTACATGGGCCTGCTCGACCTCACCGGCACGGGCGTGATGGGCTACATCACCATCCCGCGCCTCGACGAGACCATGCCCATCTACCACACCACCGAGGAAAAAGTCCTGCAGGTGGCCACGGGGCACATCGAGACCTCGTCGCTGCCCGTAGGCGGCGCGTCCACCCACGCGGCGATCTCCGGCCACCGTGGCCTGCCCTCGGCCAAGCTCTTTACCGAGCTCGACAAAATGCAGGTGGGCGACATATTCTACGTCCGCGTCCTCAAGGAGACCTTCGCCTACCAGGTGGACCAGATCCTCACGGTGCTTCCGGAGGAAACCGAAGCCCTCGCCATCGAGCCGGGCGCGGATTACATCACGCTCGTCACCTGCACGCCGTACGGCATCAACTCGCATCGGCTGCTCGTGCGAGCGCACGCCATCCCATTCTTGCCGTCCATGCTAGACGAAGTGGGCGTGATGGGCAGCCCCATCAACCTCTCGTGGCCGCATCTCGCGCTTATTGCAGGGCTGATCTTTGCGGCAATTGTGTTGGCGAGTTTGCGCCTGCGCCACGTGCAGCGCCGAGACGGCATGCGCGGCGGTGCGTATGGGAATGCGGGTGGTGTCGCCCGGAGGCGAATGATGGGAAGGGAGGACGAACATGAACATGGCGGACGCCACTTTGCATAAGCGGGTTCTCGCGTCCGGACGGCTTTGGCCATCCGTCGCGCACCCGGCTGCCCTCGTTTGCCGGGCGGCCTTTGCGCTCCTGTGCGCCTGTGCCGCCCTCGTCTTGTGCGTTGCTCCCGCTGCGGCCATCGCCGCCCCCGTTGGATCTATCACCCTTGAGTGCTCGGTCGAGCGCAACGGGATGGATACGCCCCTTGCGGGGGATCGCTATGCTGTGGTTCTTGTTGCCCGCGCCTCAATTGACGCAGAGGGCGTAAGCTACGAAACGCTCGACGCCTTTGCCTCCGCCGATTGCGCGTGGGCGGAGCTGGATGCCGGCGGGCTTCGCGATAAGGCGCGGGAGGTCCATGGCCTTGCCATCGATGCCGCCGCTGAGCCCGCGGACACGCTTGGCGCCAACGCGAGCGGCATCGGCTCCGTGTATGGGTTGGAGCCGGGTGTGTACCTGCTCTACCGCACGGAGACGGCGCCCGCCAATGCCGACACGTCTGCCGATCCGTTCTTGGTCGGCGTACCCACGTTTGCGGACGGTGAGCTCATCTACAACGTGACGGCGCACCCCAAGTTTGAGACCGAGAAACCTCCCGCTGGAGGGGATTCGCAGCCTGGTGAGCCCGGCACCCCCGACAACCCAGGTGGGATGTTCCCCGGTCTCGGTATGCCCTCGACGGGCGATATCCAGATGATGCTCGTCGGCTTGCTGCTGATTGCGGGTGTGGGCACGCTGTGGCTTGCGCGCCGCATCTCAAGCGCGGGCAAGGCGGGCGAATAGTCTCAATTGAGGGACTGTCCTAAATCGGAGCCCTGCGCGGTGCAGCTTGGCTAGACGAGTGTCGCGATGGCGCGGACCACGGCGTCTGCGGCCGCGGAGGTCTTGGCGGCGTCCTCAACCTGAAACACGATTTTGCCCTTGATGCCGAGCTCCGAGATCTCGGAGAACAGCACGCGCGGCCCGTCGATGACGGGGGAGACCTCGCGCGCCGCCTTGAGGGCGAGGTCGGCGAGCTGCTCGGCGAGGCCGTCCATGTTCTCGGCGTGCGGGCTGCCGTCCTCGCTCAGGCGCGGAACGGCGAAGGGCACGGCCACGCGGCTGGCCGGCAGCAGGTGCACGAGCGCGGTCTTGGAGATGATCGAGTTGGGGATGATCACCGTCTGCCCCATGGCGTCGCGGATGGTGGTGTGGCGCCAGGTGACGTCTTGGACCACGCCGCGCTCCGCGCCCACCTCGATATTATCGCCGGGCTTCACGATGCCCATGAAGGTGACCTGCAGGCCGCCGATGAGATTGGACAGCGTGTCCTGAAAGCCCAGGGACACGGCGATGCCGCCGACGCCAAGAGCGGCTACAAGGGCGTTTGCGTTGACGCCGAAGCACGCGTCGAGGATAACGCTCGCGCCGGTGGCCCAGATGACGCCGCGAGCGATGTTGATGATGATGCTCGAGGAGGGCAGCGGGTTGCTGTCGCGCTCGAGAAAGTGGCGCAGTGCTCGGCTGGCGATGCGCGCGATGATGGCGGTCGCGACGATGAGCGCGATCGCCCATAGGACGCTCTGCACGAACGGAATCTTGAAGAACGTAAACACGGCTTCCTCCAATAGCGAATCTGGGGACGGGTGCACTATTGCACATTCTGCCAGCGGCGCCGGAGGCGAATGCGTGGCCACAATGTGCAATAGTGCACCCGTCCCCAGATTACACGTTTCTTTGGGCGAGGCGGTCGGTGAAGCGTAGGAATAGCTCGTCGGAGACGGCGATTTGCGCGTCGTTGTAATGCACCATCGCCATGTTCTCGAGCATACGCTCGTAATCCTTGTCGGGCCGCAGCCAGTTCGAAGTGTCCATGCAGTCGGCGATCTTGTCGAGAAACGCCATGCCCGCATTGATGGCGCGCTCGCGCTCCTCCGCACTCGCGTTACCCGGAAGCGTGTCGATGAGGCGACTGACGCGCAGGTATTCATCGATCAGCCCACGCTCGGGAATGGCGCGGAAAATGCGTTCGATCTCGGCAAGCTCGCCGTCCGAGTAGAGGTGCGCCGCGATGCCCATGGCAATCTTGTCGTCGTCGGTGAGGGCGCTGAGCAAAAAACCGTGGGCATCCGTCTGGCGCTCAAAGGCATCAATGGCCTCGAGAACGGACGCCGCGCGCTCGGGGTAGTCGGGGTCGGTTTGGCGCGCGCGGATATGGCGGATGAGGTCGCGCTGATGCTCAAGGTGCGCAATCTGCTCAACCAGCTGGCGATCGAGCTGTTCGAGGAGTTGCTCGGCGCCTGCGCCCAGCTCATCGCCGAGATCTCCCTCGTCTTCGCGCTCAGCATCGAGCTCATCGAGCATGGGGCCAATCTGGTCGAGCGAAAACCCCAGCGAGGCGAGCTGGCGGATGCGAAGGAGCCGTAGGAGATGCTCGGCTTCATACTCGCGGTAGCCGTTGGAGGAGCGCTTGGGCTCCGGCAACAGGCCGATGGCGTGGTAATGACGCAACGTGCGTACACTCACGCCGGCCATATGCGCTAATTCTCCGCTTTTCATGCCCCACCCTGTGTTGATGAGGGCGCCCCAAAGACTGATCGAGGGCGCCTGTGCACAATGTGTGTAAGGAAGTCGTTAGACTGCCTTGGTCGGCACGCATGCCGGCTTGTTGGAAAACCGTCAGATGGCCTTGGCCAGCACGCGCTGGGTCTGTTGGAAAGCCGTTAGGCCGCCTTAGACTCATGTTCCAGTTGTACCCCGTCCGTGGCGATGCCATCGCCCAAATCGCGCAAGGCCGGCGCCATGAGGGCTGCAAGCGTGACGATGGCCCAAAGCCCGGCGAGGATCAGCCCAGTGGCCTTGATTTGCAATCCGGCGATGAGCGTGGACCCCAAAAACGTGCCCATGGGCCCAATGACCAGGTAGAGGGCGTTAAGCGTTCCCATGGCAGAGCCGCGGCGGTCTTCGGGCACGCGCTCGAAGGCGAAAAAGCCGAGCAGCGCGGAGGCGGGGCCGGCAAAGAGGCCCACGAGCGTGGCGGACGCGAGCAGCAGCGGCGTCGTAGGCAGCAGCCCCATGCCGACCGCGCCCACACTCATGCCGAGTAGGGAGACCGTGAGCCAGCCGCGGCGCGAAAGGCGGTTGGCGAGGGCGGTGTAGCCCAGGGAACCTATGAGCATGCCCACGCCCATGGCTGAGACAAACACGCCGGTAAGCTCGGGCGTTCCGAGTTGCGTGAAGTAGGCGGGAAGCACGATTCCCTGCCAGCTTGCCATGATCATGGTGACGCCAAAGGAGAGCAGGGTAGTGGCGCGCAGGAGGCGGTTGTCCGCGAAGAGGGCGGAGAGGCCGTCGGTGAGGACGGCGCGCCCGGTTTCGAGCAGGCCGCGAAGGACGGCGGCCTTGGGGGAGGAGGGCTCGGCAGCGATGTCTTGGTTCGTGGCGGTGTTGCCGGCGGGTGTCGCCGAGCTGTCGGCGCTTGCGCTGCCAACGGGAGCCTCGGCGTGCGCCCTCTGCGCCTTGATGGCGCCAACACCCTTGGGTAGGGTGGCGCTCACGGCGGCTGCGGCGCAGGAGCACGCCGCCGTCACCCATAGGGCATCGACGTCGGGCATGAAGCCGATGAGCAGCGCGGCGAC
>NZ_DAWDUX010000016.1:12710-35276 GCF_052346665.1 Collinsella sp. | reverse complement strand
GCGCGGCGACTAGCGTTCGAGGCAGCGCTCGCGGAACGCGGCGATTTCATCCTCGCTGATGCCGAGGGTCCCGGTGATGTAGCCCGCAAAGCCGCCAAACGGCTCGAGAGCCCGCTCGACCGCCTCGAAATAGCATCGCGACGCGGGGGAGTCCAGCGTGAGCTCGATGGGCGCGTAGAAGTTGGTGGCGAGGTAGTCGTCGAGGATGTCATCGCGGCTCACGCCGAGCATGGTTTCGACAAGCGCCGAGCCCATGCCGCAGCGGTCGCGCCCCACATAGCAGTGCCACAGCGCCGCTCCCTCCTCGACATCGAGAACCGCGCGCACGAAGGCGCGATACCCGCTAATGCCCGTTTCGTCGGTGAGCATGTGCGGGTACAACAGCGTCATGAACTCGGTCGGATCACCCTGGGCCATCGCTTCGAGTTTGTACTCGAACTCGGTCTTTTCGTGTTCTTGGGTGACGCCCACCTGGTGGTCGGAGAAGATCTCGGCGTGCAGGTAGCGCGCGGCGGGGATGCGCTCCATGGGGTCGGGGAACTCGGAGAGCTCGATAAGGTTGCGAAAATCCACGACCAAGCGGAGGCCGTACTCGTCGCGCAGGCGAGAGATGTCGGCGTGCGAGCCAAAGCCCAGCGTGCCCGAGCGCAGCAGCAGGCCGGGTTTCACGCGGCGACCGCCGGCGCCCACCATGCCGCCCAGGTCGCGCGTGTTGGGGAGCTTTTCAAAATCGATGCGGCCGTAGCCCAGGCGGGAGGCAGGTGCCGCCGGCGGCAGATCGACGGTGTCGGGAAGCTCGTCACCCCAAAAGTTCTGTGCCATACGGACCTCCGTGTCTCAAATCGGGCGAAAAAGTAACAAGAATCTTTATTGTCCGAGTAGACGCCTAATTTGAAGACGGTCAACTGGGGTTTTGCCGTGAAAAAACACGGTCTACTCAGGGCGTCTCATTGTTCGTTACATTTTCGCCTGATTTGCGGCGCGGGCGTGATTTCTCGCTCGAATGTGGCTTCATTCGGATTCACCATTGAAATAAGGTCGAGTTTTCCTCCGCCAAAAGGTCGGATTTTCTATTCCATGGATGTCGGATTATCCATTTGGCCAAGGTCGGATTTTCTTGCGCTGGGGACTCGGATTCTCAAAGATGCATCGTTGCCCCGCCGCTCCCGACCGCCGCGCTTCGCTGCTACAATGAGGGGCTGTTGAACTGTTGAATCTACGCTAGGGAGCACGTATGGATCGCACCAAGATCGCCCAGCTCTATGCCGACGCTGAGGCGCTCGGCGGGCAGACCGTGACGGTGGCCGGATGGGTCAAGTCCGTCCGCGACATGAAGAACTTCGGCTTCGTCACCCTGAACGACGGCAGCTGCTTCAAGGACCTGCAGGTCGTCATGAACCGCGAGTCGCTCGCCAACTACGACGAGATCGCCCACCAAAACGTCTCCGCTGCGCTCGTGTGCACCGGCGAGCTCAAGCTCACCCCGGATGCGCCGCAGCCCTTCGAGCTCGCCGCCACCCAAATCGAGGTCGAGGGTGTCTCTGCGCCTGACTACCCGCTGCAGAAGAAGCGCGCCACCGTCGAGTTCCTGCGCACCCAGCAGCACCTGCGCCCGCGCACCAACCTCTTCCGTGCCGTCTTCCGTGTGCGCTCCGTGGCCGCCGCCGCCATCCACCGCTTCTTCCAGGACCGCGGTTTCGTGTATGTGAACACCCCCATCATCACCGCGAGCGACTGCGAGGGCGCGGGTGAGATGTTCCACGTCACCACCATCGACCCGGCCAACCCGCCGCTGGATGAGCACGGCAACGTGGACTTCAGCAAGGATTTCTTCGGTGCCCCCGCCTCGCTCACCGTCTCTGGCCAGCTCAACGCCGAGAATTTCGCCATGGCCTTCGGTGACGTCTACACTTTTGGCCCCACCTTCCGCGCTGAGAACTCCAACACCACGCGCCATGCCGCCGAGTTTTGGATGATCGAGCCCGAGATCGCCTTCGCCGACCTCGCCGACGACATGGACCTCGCCGAGGACATGCTTAAAGCAGTCATCCGCGACGTCATGGATCGCTGCCCCGACGAGCTCGCCATGCTCAACAAGTTCGTGGACAAGGGCCTCATCGAGCGCCTGACCCACGTGGCGAACTCCGACTTCGCCCGCGTGACCTACACCGAGGCCGTCGAGATCCTGGAGCAGGCTGTCGCCGCCGGCCACGCGTTCGACTATCCCGTGAGCTGGGGCATCGACCTGCAGACCGAGCACGAGCGCTTCCTCACCGAGGAGCACTTCAAGTGCCCGACCTTCGTGACCGACTACCCGGCCGAGATCAAGGCCTTCTACATGCGCCTGAACGACGACGGCAAGACCGTTGCCGCGGCGGACTGCCTGGTTCCCGGCATCGGCGAGATCATCGGTGGTTCCCAGCGCGAGGAGCGCCTCGACGTGCTCGAGCGCCGCATCGCCGAGCTGGGCATGGATGCCGAGCAGTACAAGTATTATCTGGACCTGCGCCGCTACGGAACGTGCAAGCACGCGGGCTTTGGCCTGGGCTTCGAGCGCCTGGTCATGTACCTCACGGGCGTGGGCAACATCCGCGACGTCCTTCCGCACCCCCGCACCGTGGGCAGCTGCGAGTTCTAACGTCTGGCCTGATAGGCCTAACACGAAACACAACAAGGGGCTTTGCATTTCACGTGCAAAGCTCCTTGTTTGCGTTCGCGGCGAACGAATGCTGGGCGGAGATGGCCTAGAGGAGATCTCTGAGTGTGGCAGAGGGTATAGAGTATGCCCGCGTTTATTCTCTCTCGCATGTGTGAGCTATCGCATTCTGCCCGGTGCCCCGGTCACGGAACGCCGGGCGACCGTAGATGCACGTGCTCAACTTCAATCGAATTTCTGTCCTCAAACCACGGTTGATTGAGACGCTGCCCGCTTGTTAACACGGCGTTAACGTTGTGGTGGCGGTTGTGTGAGCGCGCTAGTATATCTCATGCGTGCTTTTTCGCGATAAAGTGCTTCGCCGCGAGAGCGAAGCCCGGAACAGAGGAAACGGAGTTGATCGCCATGCTGAGCATCTCGCGCAGGAATTTCATCACCCTTGGAGCGGGCCTGTTTACCACGGGTGCCTTGGCTGGTTGCGGCGGCGGCTCCTCCGCCGAGGGCTCCTCTTTCAGCGAGGGCGGCTCGTCCGCCGCAAGCGGAACCTACAAGATCGGCGTGCTGCAGCTCACCGAGCACGGCGCGCTCGACCAGACCAACGAGGGCTTCGTGGCTGCCATCGAAAAGTCGGGCATCGACGCCAAGATTGACCAGCAGAACGCACAGAACGACCAGTCCGCCTGCCAGACCATCGCGAGCAAGCTCGTGAACGACGGTGACGACCTGATCTTCGCCATCGCCACACCTGCTGCCCAGGCGGTCGCCGGCGCCACCACCGAGATCCCCATCGTGGGGTCCGCCATCACCGACTACGCGGAGAGCGGCCTCGTGGAGTCCAACGACGCTCCCGGCGGCAACGTCACCGGCACGTCGGACCTCACCCCCGTCGCCGACCAGATCGACCTGCTTCACCAGTTGCTGCCCAATGCCAAGACCGTGGGTATCCTCTACTGCTCCGCCGAGTCCAATTCCGAGGTGCAGGTGCAACTCGCCGAGGAGGCTCTTGACGACGCGGGTCTTGCGCATGAGCGTTACTCCATTTCTTCCTCCAACGAGATCCAGCAGATGGTCGAATCCATGGTCGGTAAGGTCGACGCGATCTACGCTCCCACCGACAACACCATCGCCGCGGGCATGGCGACTGTCTCCATGGTCGCCAATGAGAATAAGCTCCCCGTCATCGTAGGATGCGACACCATGGTCGAGGATGGAGGGCTGGCGTCGTATAGCATCAACTATTACGACTTGGGCTATAAGGCGGGCGAGATGGCCGTGAAGATCCTCATCGAGGACGCCGATCCCGCCAGTATGCCCATCGAGTACCTGTCGAGCGAGGAGTGCCAGCTCATCGTGAACCAGGCGACTGCCGACGCGCTTGGCATCGATATCTCGACGCTCGAGGATGCCCAGATCGTCTAAGCGATTGCCCGGGATACGGCGCCGTGCGCGCCTCGATCCTTGTCGTTTCCCTCAACCACGCCGCGCCTCCTTCCGGGCGCGTTAGGAGAATCTCATGACTGATACGACCTGTTCCCGCCGTTCGTTCGCGAAGGGCGTTGCCTGCGCCTCCGCATGTGCCGTGGCGGGCGGCCTTGGCCTTTCCGGCTGCGGCGGCGATTCTGCCGGCGAGGCCGGATCTTCCGATGCCAAGGCGGCCTCGTACAAGATCGGTGTTCTACAGCTCACTGAGCACCCGGCGCTCGATGCCGCTAACAAGGGCTTTGTCGAGGCGATCGAAGCTGCCGACATCAACGCCAAGATCAACCAGCAGAATGCGCAGAACGACCAGTCCGCTTGCCAGACCATCGCGAGCACGCTCGTGAATGAGAATTGCGATCTGATCCTCGCTATCGCCACGCCTGCCGCCCAGGCGGTCGCGGGTGCAACCTCCGACATTCCCATCGTCTGCACTGCCATCACCGACTTCGCCGCCTCTGGGCTGGTCGAGGACAACGACGCCCCAGGCGGCAACGTCACCGGTACTTCCGATATGAATCCCGTTGCCGACCAAATCGACTTGCTTCATCAGTTGGTCCCCGACGCCAAGAAGGTTGGCCTGCTCTACTGCACTGCCGAGTCAAATTCCAAGATCCAGATCGATCTTGCCGCCGAGCAACTCGACGAGCTCGGCATGGAAGGTGTCGAGTACACCGCCTCCAGCTCCAACGAGGTCCAGCAGGTGGTCGAGTCCATGATGGGCAAGGTCGACGCCATCTACACCCCCACGGACAACACCATCGCATCGGCCATGACCGTGATCGCCTCCATCGCCAATGAGAATAAGGTCCCCACGGTGTGCGGCGAGGTCGCCCATGTCGAAGCGGGTGGCTTGGCGAGCGTGTCGATCAACTACGAGGAGCTCGGCCGCCGTGCGGGCGAGATGGCCGTGCGCATTCTCACCGAGGGCGCCAACCCGGCCGAGATGCCCATTGAGACCATGACCGCCGACGAGTGCGACCTGGTCTACAACCAGAAGACCGCCGACGAGCTCGGCATCGACGTGAGCTCCCTCGCCGACGCCGGCGGTACCGACGTGAGCGCATAGGGCGCGCGCATGGTACACTGACCTGCGCATCTATATCTGTCGCATAAGCGATGAACCCCGGCGAACACCTCCGTCGGGGTTCATTTGGCTCGATTTGAAGGAGGGACAACATGAGTGGTGCTCTACTCGGCGCCGTCTCCCAGGGCATTCTCTGGGGCATCATGGTCCTTGGTGTGTTCATCACCTACAAGCTGCTCGATATCGCGGACCTTACGGTTGACGGCAGCTTCGCACTCGGCGGAAGCGTCTGCGCCGTGCTCGTAGTCGCCGGTGTCGACCCCCTCATCGCGATTGTCGCCGCGATGCTCGCCGGTATGCTCGCCGGTGCGGTCACGGGCTTTTTGCACACCGTGTTCGAGATCCCGGCCATCCTCGCCGGTATCCTCACGCAGATCGCCCTGTGGTCGGTCAACCTGCGTATTATGGGCAGGTCCAACACGCCCCTGCTGCAGCATGACACGATCTTCTCCCGCATGACGGAAGCGACGGGCCTCTCCACCAACGCCGGCTCCATCATCGTGGGTCTTATTGTGGCGGTCCTCATCATCGCCCTGCTGTACTGGTTCTTCGGCACCGAGATCGGCAGCGCCCTGCGCGCCACCGGCAACAACGAGGACATGATCCGTGCGCTCGGCGTGTCCACCGCCAAGACCAAGATGATCGCCCTCATGCTCTCCAACGCGCTGGTGGGCCTCTCTGGAGGCCTCATCTGCCAGAGCCAGAAGTACGCCGACATCGGCATGGGCACGGGCGCCATCGTCATCGGCCTCGCCGCCATCGTCATCGGCGAGGTGCTCGGCCGCCTCACTCCCGGCAAGCTCACCGGCTTCAAGAGCCGTCTGGTCTCCGCCGTGGCGGGATCCGTGGTCTACTTCCTCATCCGCGCCATCGTTCTCCAGATGGGCATGGACGCCAATGACATGAAGCTGCTCTCCGCCATCATCGTCGCGCTCGCCCTGTGCGTGCCCGTGGTATGGGAGAGGTTCAAGCTGCGCGCGAGCTACTCGAAGGGTGGTGAGGCAGATGCTTAAGCTGTCCCACGTCAAGAAGACCTTCAACCGCGGAAACGTTACCGAGAAGCGCGCCCTCACCGGTGTGGACCTCACGCTTGCCGACGGCGATTTCGTCACCGTCATCGGCGGTAACGGTGCGGGTAAATCCACCCTGCTCAACATGATCGCGGGCGTCTACCCGCTGGATTCCGGTACGGTTGAGCTCGACGGCGAGGACATCTCCCGCCTCTCTGAGCCCAAGCGCGCCAAGTACCTGGGCCGTGTGTTCCAGGATCCCATGCGCGGCACCGCCGCCGACATGCAGATCGAGGAGAACCTCGCCCTCGCCAAGCGCCGCGGCCAGCGCCGCACGCTTCGCTGGGGCATCACCCGCGCCGAGCGCGAGGAGTACGCCGAGCTGCTTAAAAAGCTCGATCTGGGCCTCGAGACCCGCATGCAGGCCAAGGTGGGCCTGTTGTCCGGTGGCCAGCGACAGGCACTCACGCTGCTCATGGCCACGCTCACCAACCCGCGCGTGCTGCTGCTCGACGAGCACACCGCGGCGCTCGACCCTAAGACGGCTGCTAAGGTGCTCGAGCTCACCGAACAGATCGTCGGCGAGCGCAAGCTCACCACCCTTATGGTGACGCACAACATGAACGACGCCATCCGTCTGGGAAACCGCCTCATCATGATGCATGAGGGCCGCGTGATCTACGACGTCGCCGGGGATGAGAAGCGCGCCCTGACCGTGCCCGACCTACTGCAGAAGTTCGAGGAGGTCAGCGGCGGCCAGCTCGCCAACGACCGCATGCTGCTGAGCTAGGAGCGTCCTGGCATCCGGTGCGGCGCCGCAGCCCGCGCCGACATGGCCTATGTCCGCACGCACATTGCCCATGGTTTCCTTCCGTTTGACCGGGTTGAATCGGAAGGAAGCCATGGGCATTTTTTTAAGCGGGGATTGTGGGTACAAGGCTGAGAAAGCACAATTCCAATGCGCTGGTATGGAAGGGGTACACCATGAAGCTGCGGATTAAGGCGAAGCTCTTGAGCGTTCACAGCGAGGTGGAGGTGAGCACGATGGATAAGGAGGTCGTCTATTGTGCGGACACCGACCCGCTCTCCTCGCCGCGCCTCACGCGCCTCAAAGATGTCGAGCACCGCGAGCTTGCCATAATCACGACCGCACGTCTTGACGCCAAGGACCGCGCGCATCATATCGTCATGGCTGATGGACACACGTTCGATATCAAGCGCAAGTTCCGCACACCTGCCAGCACGGTCGAGAGCTACCTCACCGTCGAGGGCGCGGATTGGCAGGTCGTGATGACGCGCGGTTGGACAAACCGCTTCGAGGTGCGTGACACGGACGGCAGGGTCTACGTGGAGGCGAGGCAAGTCCCCATGGAGCGAAATGACACATACGAGCTGAACGTGAAGATCTCAGAGCACATGGATGAACTGATGGTCATGTGCATCGTCGCGCGCAGCATCATGGCGGCGGATGCACCGGCGAACGCCATGTAACTGGTTCTTGTACGGGCGTGTGTGAACCGGGCGAACGTCGCGTAGTGACTGAGTGAGGCTAGAACAAATGAGCGGACACGTTCAAGACGTGCCCGCTCAATGCATGTAAAGACGATGCGATGTCCGCTATTTCCTAGAGCGCGCTGATGAAGCGCTGCAATCCGGCGCGGCCCGTGTCGTTCCACTTGAATACACCGGCGTCTTCAAGTACGCCCGCAAACACTGCGGCGACCTCGTCGCGCAGGATGCGCTGAGCGTTCTCGCGCGTGAGGTCCGGATGACGTCGCGCCACCTCGGTCGCCCATTCGGCATGCGGGGCGGTGCGATCGTTGGCCTCAAGGTGCATGAGGAGCGTCGCTTCATCCTCGTTAGTTGCCCGCGCTGCCAACAACACGTCCTTGACGCATGCGAGCTCGTCAACCAAGCGAGGAGGCAGAATCGCCAAGCCCATGACCTCGATGAGGCCGATGTTCTCCTTCTTGATGTGATGTTTGTCCGCATGGGGATGGAACACGCCAAGGGGATGCTCGTCGGTGGCGATGTTGCAACGCAGCGCGAGGTAGAGCGTGTAGTTCCCGTTTTCCCTCGTGGCAACCGGCGTCACCGTGTTGTGAGGCGTCCCATCTGGATCGCGTGGCACGATACCGCATGACGCATCCGCGTGACCGCGCCATACCTCCAAGACGTGGGCGGCGGCATCGAGCACGCGGTCGCGCGATTCGCATGAGAGCCGCAAGACGCTCATGGGCCACTGGAGCACCTCGCCGCGGACATCGTTGAATCCCGGCATGGTGAATGTGCGTTCGACCTGTGCCCGCATCATTGGGAACACGTGGCGCCCGCCTTGGAAGTGATCGTGCGTGAGGATCGATCCGCCCACGATGGGAAGATCGGCGTTGGATCCCACGAAGTAGTGGGGCAGCGTATCGACGAAGTCCAGCAAGCGTGCGATGTTCTCACGGTCCACGTGCATGGGACGGTGCTCTTGGCTCATCGCGATGCAGTGCTCAGTGAAATACGCGTAGGGGCTGTATTGGAGCCCCCACGTTTCATCTCTGAGCTCGATGGGGACGATACGGAGATTTTGACGTGCCGGATGCGCACCCTGTGGGCTTGCCGCCGCCCGTCCTGCGTATCCCTCGTTGGACATGCACAGCTGGCAGGCGGGATAGGGCTCGGCATCGTCAGCGCGCGTGAGGGCGGCAGCGATGTCGCGCGGGTCCTTCTCGGGCTTGGAAAGGTTGATGGTGATCTCGAGTTCACCCCACCGTGTCGGAGAGGTCCACTCGATATTGCGGGCGATCGCCGAGCGGCGCACGTATCCGACGTCGCAGCACAGACGGTAGAACCAATTGGTGGCGTCCAACGCTCCCTTTTCCCGGCGAAGGTCTTCGAATGAGCGGGCGATGTCGGAGGGACGCGGAGTAAGCCGTCCCATGATTGCCATCGAAGCGCGGTCTCGCCCACCCGCACTGTCCTCGAACCTTCCGTTGGCCACGGCGACCTCGGACAGCACGGCGAGCGCGTCATCCAAGTCGAACGAGTCCTCATCGAACGTTTCGGTTCCCGCTTCCCAGGCCGTGCTCGGCGCAGGTCCTTCGGCTCCCATGGCATCGAGGAGCTCGTTGTATGCCCAGCGGCGATCTTGCGCATCGATGATGCCGCAGTCGATCGCATATAGAGTCATCTGCTCGAGCGCACGCCTCACCTGCTCGTGCTCGTCGCATGTGGGGGTGTCGGTTACAGCCATGTTGCGGAAGCACCGTCCTCGGTGATGGCGTAGGTGCGGCAGGAGCCCTCTCCCAGCCATGCATCCATGCGCTGACAGAACTCGGCGGCCAGCTCGACAGGGACGAAGCACTGGATGGAGCCGCCGAACCCGCCGCCGTGAATACGCACTGCGCCGCGTCCGTTCAGGATGTGCTCTGCCAGGCCCAGGGCGAGCATGGCGTGCTGCTCGCGCACGTCAACGCCGGAGGGGGAGACGTTTTGCAGGTACATGGCGGAGCTTGCGCCCGACTGGCGCGTGTAGGCGAGGAAGGCGTCGATGTCCCCGTTCTTCAGGGCTGCCCAGCGTTTGTCAACGAGGTCGTTCTCGTACCAGTAGTGAATGGCGCGCAGCACGGCGCGATCCCCGAGCTTCTCGCGGAGTGCCGGCACGGCGGCATCGAAATCGGCGGGGTCAACCTCGCACAGGCGCGTATGGCCGAGCTCTGCGGCGACCGCCTGCATCTCGGCGGGGGTGGCGGCGTACTCATGGGTGAGGTCGGTGTGGTCTGCTCCGACTTTCACCAAAACGAGGGAGTAGCCGTAGTCCTCGAAGGCGAGAGCGAGTTTTTCGGTGGCGGGTCGGGCGTTCTCGAAGTCCATGAATGAGAGCCCGCCCAGGCACACGGCGGCCTGGTCCATGAGGCCACACGGCTTGCCGTAGTAGTTGTTCTCGGTGCGCTGGCTCATTTGTGCCAGCGTGACGGGATCGACTGCGGGCGCTTCCCAGAGAGCCTCCATGGCCCGTCCGTATGCCGCCTCGACCGCCGCGGAGCTGGACAGGCCGCCGCCGGAGGGAACGGTGCATACGAAGGCGAAGTCGAAGCCCGCCGGGGTGCCACCGTGCGCGGCGATCTCATGAGCCATGCCACGCACGAGGCTGGCGGAGGTGCCGACCTCGTCTTCGCGCACGTCAAGGTCGTCGAGCTCGATGCTGAACGTGGGATACCCCTCGTCTGCGATGCGGACCGTGTTGGTGCCGTTTGCCACGGCGATGCCGTCCACCGAGACGTCGAGTGCACCGGCGATCACATGCCCGCCCTCGTGGTCGGTGTGATTGCCCGAGATCTCCGAGCGTCCGGGTGCGTGGATGGCGAGCACGTGGGCGTCGGCAGGGATGGGGCCGAACTCTGCCTCGTACAGCTCGCGAGCTTTGTCGAGCGCCTGAGTGCGGGTGATGGTTGTCATGGTTTGATCCTCCTATCCGTTCGCCGCGCGTATCGTGGCGTGTTGCGGTGATTAGCGGGTGGTCGAGAAGCGGTAGACGATGCGCTCCCGATAGGGTGCGTTTGGCGTGCAGACGGGCTGGTCCCATGCGGGATGATGCACCGCGTCGGGATAATACTCGGGCTCGAAGGCGAAGCCGCAGCGCGGCGTGTACGACGCGCCGTCCTTCGCCTGCGCATCGTCGAGCCAGTTGCCGGTGTAGAGATGGGCACCTGGAGCGGTTATGGCGACGTCGAGCGTCCGTCCACTCGTCGGGTCCTCGGCGTGAAGCGCGTGTCGCGGTGCCGCGCCGCGTTCGAATCCGTCGATGCAGAGGCAGTGATCGTATCCGCGCGCGCGGCGGAGCTGTTCGTCGACTTGGGTTATAAGCTCGCCCAACTGGTGCATCTTGCGGAAATCGAAGGGAGTTCCGGTGACGTCGAGCACCTCGCCGGTAGACACGCTGTCTTCGCGCACGGGCAGGTACGAGTTGGCGTCGATGCGGATGAGCTGGTCGTCGACCTGCCCGCTGTCGTGCCCGGCCAGGTTGAAGTAGCTGTGGTTCGTCATGTTGACGACCGTCTCGGCATCGGTGTCGCATTGATGCGATACCTCGAGGGCGATGGACCCGTCGTCTTCGAGAGAGAGCCGGTAGGTCACGGTGAAGGTGCGATTACCCGGTAGTCCGATCTCGCCGTCGGCGAGGTGGCAGGTGAGTACCAGGGCGTTGTCGGCATCGAGCGCGCGCGCCTCCCAAAGGCGCTTGTGCAGGCCGGTGTCGAGGTCGGAGTGCAAGTTGTTGGCGTGTTCCGGGCCATCGTTGGCGGGCAGGTGATACAGGGCTTCACCCAAAGGGACCTCGGCACGGTCGGTGCGGTTCGCGATGGGCCCGATGGTCGCCCCATAACAGGCGGGATTGTCGAGATAGCCGTCTATGGAGCCAAATCCGAGGACAATGTCCGCGATGGATCCCGAGGCATCGGGAACACGGACGGACAAGATGGTCGCTCCGAAATCCATGATCGATACGGAGGCTTCCTCCACTCGTAGCGTGTAGACGTGCACGTCCTCCCCGGTGGGTAGGGTGCCGAACGGTTCGGCTTCGATCATGCCGACCTCCTTGCAAGACGAAAGACGCTGTTTTCGGCGGGTGAGCGCGAAAAAGACGCATGAGTGCGCCGAAAACAATGTTAACGTACTCATAAATAAAAAAACACGCGACATACCCCATTTGGTCGATTTCGCGGCGTGAACGGTCGAACGACTCCACCGAGAACGGGGGTGCACGTTGATGGGAGGATATTTGATGGTCGATCGGGAAGTGGCCCTTGGCGCCACGCAGCGCGCGGGGCGCAACGTCTCCATGTCCGATGTCGCCGCCGCCGCCGGGGTCTCCCAGCAGACCGTATCCCGCGTGGTGAATGGGGCACCGAACGTGAGCAAGAAGACTCGGGCGATGGTTCTTGAGGCGATGCGAGAGCTGGGGTTCAGGCCCAACTACGCGGGCAGGTCGCTGCGAGGGGGGTGCTATCGCGCGGTGGGCCTGTGCGCATACGATGTCACGCAGGTGGGCAACCTCACCATGCTTGACGGCATCCTGGCGGCGGCATGCGCCCAGGGATGCGCGGTGACGATGGTGGAGATGGATGAGGAGTCTGCCTTCTCGCTGGAGGACGCCTCGCGTCGCATGGCCGCCCTGCCCGTCGACGCGATGATCATCGGCATGAGCCGCATGGCGCCCGATTTCGAGACGTTCGATCCTCAGCCGGGTATGAACACCGTCATCGTGACCATGTGCGCGCACCCGCGCGTGACGACGGTCGATTCCGACCATTACGGTTGCTCCAAGCTCGTGATGGACCATCTATTCGAGTACGGTCACGAGCAGATTCGCTTCGTGGGTGGCCCTGTCTTTTCCATCGACAGCATATTTCGCGAGGCGGGATGGCGTGATGCGCTCGCGTCTCGCAGGATCGGGCCCGTGGCGCCCCTGCGCGGTGACTGGACGGCCGACAGCGGCTACGAAGTCGGGCGCGCCCTTGCTGCCGATCGCACCATGACCGCCGTGTACGTTGCGAACGACCAGATGGCGGTTGGCGTCATCGCGGCCCTGCGCGAGGCGGGGCGCCGCGTCCCGGAGGATGTGAGCGTGGTGGGCATCGACGATTCGCTTAGGAGCATGATCCCCCATGTGGAGTTGACGACAGTTCGCTTTGATTTGAGGGAACGCGGCCGATTGGTGTTCGAACATGCCATGGGTTCGGTCGATGCGCCCATAGAGGCGGTGCGCATACCCGGTGAGCTGGTGCGTCGTTCGACAGTGGCGCCTCGCCCCTAGGCGCGCCGACGGTTCCGCCTCCGGTATCCAAAAACCGTCCACGTAGAAAAACAGACCTTCTGGCGATATAAGACGGGCAAGGGAGGTGCGTATGCCCTTGCGGTGTTAACGTTACCACAAGCACGAGACACGGCGTGTCCAAGAGAAGGGGGCGCCGGGTCGCCATGCGCAACCAGCGCATGGCGTGGTTCAATGCGATATCCCATCGCATGAAAGGAGCGTTTCAATGCAAGTTTCACGTCGTCAGTTCCTGCAGGTCGGCGGTCTGGGCCTCATGGGCGCCATGGGCGCCGGTGCCCTCGTTGGCTGCGGTGGCGGCTCCGAGGCCCCCGCTGGTAGCGAGCCCGCTGCCTCCGGCACCGACAAGCCGGTCATCTTCTACAACCGCCAGCCTTCCAACAGCTCCACCGGTGAGCTGGACATGACCGCGCTCAACTACAACAAGAACACCTACTACGTCGGCTTCGACGCCAACCAGGGTGGCGAGCTCGAGGGCACCATGATCGTCGACTACATCAAGGCCCACATCGACGAGATCGATCGCAACGGCGACGGTATCATCGGTTACGTCCTCGCCATCGGCGACGTGGGTCACAACGACTCCATCGCTCGTACCCGTGGTTGCCGTAAGGCCCTGGGCACCGCGGTCGAGAAGGACGGCGCCATCGTGTCCGACGCCGCCGGCACCAACACCGATGGCTCTGCTACCGTGGTCAAGGACGGCACCCTCGAGGTCGACGGTAAGACCTACACCGTCCGCGAGCTCGCCTCGCAGGAGATGAAGACCACCGCCGGCGCCACGTGGGACGCCCCCACCGCCGGTAACGCGATCTCCACTTGGGCTTCTTCCTTCGGCGATCAGATCGACGTCGTCGTCTCCAACAACGACGGCATGGGCATGGCCATGTTCAACGCCTGGTCCAAGGAGAACAAGGTTCCCACCTTCGGTTATGACGCCAACTCCGACGCCGTCGCCGCAATCGCCGAGGGCTATGCCGGCACGATTTCCCAGAACCCTGCCGTCCAGGCCTACCTCACCCTTCGCCTGATCCGCAACGTGCTCGACGGCGTCGACATCGACACCGGCATTGGCACGGAGGACGAGGCTGGCAACGTGATCGCCGCCGACGACTTCAAGTACAGCGCGGACGAGCGCTCCTACTACGCCATGAACCTTGCCGTAACGGCCGACAACGCCGACAAGTTCGTCGACGCCACCGCTCTGTACGAGACCGCGCAGGAGCAGCTCAGCGAGGATGATAGCCCGTCCAAGAAGATCTGGCTGTCCATCTACAACTCCGCCGACAATTTCCTGTCCTCCACCTATCAGCCCCTGCTCGAGAAGTACAAGGACATCCTCAACCTCGACCTCGAGATCGTTGGCGGCGACGGCCAGTCCGAGTCCTCCATCACCAACAAGCTCGCCGATCCCAGCTCCTTCGACGGCTTCGCCATCAACATGGTCAAGACCGACAATGGCGCTTCGTACACATCCTTGCTTGGCTAATCGGTTGACCCGCGCTGCAAACACGGTTTCGTAGCGACTCATGGGGGAAGAGGCGGCGCTTCTTCCCCCTGATTTATGAGGGCGCCGGTGCATGTGGCTACTTTTCACGGCGGCGCCCTTCCTCTTTCCTTCGGCACATCCCGTCTTTGGAGAGGCGGGCTTTCGAGAGATACCGGGAGGGATTACATGACAGAATCACAGCAAGATATCGTCCTCTCCATCAAGGGGATGAGCAAGACGTTCGGGCGCAACCGCGTTTTGGATCACATCAACCTCGATCTGCGCCGCGGTAGCATCATGGGCTTGATGGGCGAGAACGGCGCCGGCAAGTCGACCATGATGAAGTGCCTGTTCGGCACCTATCAAAAAGACGAGGGCACCATCACGCTCGACGGTCGCGAGATCAGCTTCTCCGGACCTAAGGACGCGCTGGAAAACGGTATCGCGATGGTGCACCAGGAGCTCAACCAGTGCCTGGAGCGCAACGTCGTGGACAACTTGTTCCTCGGTCGTTATCCCGTCAACAAGATGGGCGTCGTCGACGAGGCGCGTATGCGCAAGGAGGCCAACGACCTGTTCCGCCGCCTGGGCATGACCGTTAACCTCACCCAGCCCATGCGCACCATGTCGGTGTCCCAGCGCCAGATGGTCGAGATCGCCAAAGCTATCTCGTACAACGCCAAGGTCATCGTTCTTGATGAGCCCACTTCGTCGCTTATGGCGCAGGAGGTGGAGAAGCTCTTCCAGATGATGCGCAAGCTTCGCGAGCAGGGCATCTCCCTCATCTACATCTCGCACAAGATGGATGAGATCTTCGAGATCTGCGATGAGGTCTCGGTGCTGCGCGACGGCAACCTCGTGATGACGAAATCCACCAGCGAGACGAACATGAACGAGCTCATCTCGGCCATGGTCGGCCGTTCGCTCGATAACCGCTTCCCGCCGGTGGACAACGTGCCGGGCGAGCCCATTCTGAAGATTCAGAACCTGTCCACGAAGTTCGACCCGCACCTGCAGGACATCACCTTCGACGTGCGCCGCGGCGAGATCTTCGGTCTGTACGGCCTGGTGGGCGCCGGCCGCACCGAGTTGCTTGAGACCATCTTCGGCATTCGCACCCGCGCTGCCGGCCGTGTGTATTTCCGTGACCACCTCATGAACTTCAGCAACGCCCGCGATGCCATGGATCACGGCTTCGCCCTCATCACCGAGGAGCGCAAGGCCAACGGCCTCTTCCTCAAGGGCGACCTCACGTTCAACACCACGATCGCGAACCTCGAGCAGTACAAGAACGGCCCCGCCCTGTCGAACGACAAGATGGTGCGCGCCACCAACCGCGAGATCAAGACCATGAACACGAAGTGCATGGGGCCCGATGATCTCATTTCCAGCCTGTCCGGTGGCAACCAGCAAAAGGTCATCTTCGGCAAGTGGCTCGAGCGCTATCCGCAGGTTTTCCTTATGGACGAGCCCACGCGCGGCATCGACGTCGGCGCCAAGTACGAGATCTACGAGTTGATCATCGACATGGCGAAGAAGGGCACGACGGTCATCGTCGTCTCCTCCGAGATGCCCGAGATCCTGGGCATCACCAACCGTATCGGCGTTATGTCCAACGGCCGTCTGTCCGGCATCGTTGACACCAAGAGCACGGACCAGGAAGAGCTCCTGCGTCTGAGTGCTAAGTATCTCTAGCGAGGGGGAGCTATGGCAACTACACCTAAGATCCTGACGGTTGAGGGGGAGACAGCCCTCCTGCAACCAATCGATACCTACATGAGCGGTATCCAGAGCAAGATCGATGAGCTTCGCTCGAGCGGCACCACCAAGGTGCTGTCGCTGCAGTCGAGCATCGACGCGATCAAGAGCGACCGCCTGCTCACCAAGCAGGAGCGCGAGCAGCAGATCGCCGCGCTGCAGAAGGAGATGGACGCGGCCAAGCAGGTCGAGAGCTCCCACAAGCAGCAGGTGGCAACGCTGATCGCCGACGGCGAGGCATACCTCAAGGCCCACTACGACAAGGAATACCTCACGCCGGTCAAAGAGAGCTGCGCGGCCGAGCGCGTCGTGGCGAAGGAGAAGTACCAGAAGCGCCTAGCAGAGCTCGAGGCCGAGCACAAGCAGCTGATGGCCAAAACCTCCGACGCCAAGGAGGCCAAGGAGGAGAAGTACGTCTACAAGAACAAGCAGTTCGATGCCAAGGTGACCTACCAGCTTGAGCTGCAGCGCATCAAGGATCGCCAGCACGACGCCGCGGCCTATCGCTATCACCTCATCGACCTGCTCCGTATGAGCCACTTCACGCTCGCCGAGAAGCTCGACCAGCGTTGGGAAGCCTATCGCTACACGTTCAACGCGCACGACTTCCTGCTGAACAACGGCCTCTACATCGCCATTCTGCTGGTGTTCGCGGGCCTGTGCGTGGCGGCGCCCATCGTGAAGGGCACTAACCTACTCACGCCGCAGAACCTGCTCAACATTCTGCAGCAGGCATCGCCCCGTATGTTCTTGGCTCTCGGCGTTGCGGGGCTCATCCTGCAGACCGGTACCGACCTGTCCATCGGTCGTATGGTGGGTATGAGCATGGTCGCCTCGACGGTCATCATGCACCAGGGCCCCAACACCGGTACCATCTTCGGCGTGGCATATGACTTCTCCGGCATCCCGGTGGTGGGCCGCATCGTCATGGCACTCGTCGTCTGCGTGGCGCTGTGCACGTTCTTCTCGGCGATCGCCGGCTTCTTCACCGCGCGGTTCAAGATGCACTGGTTCGTGTCCACCATGGCCAACATGCTGGTCATCTTCGGCTTGGTAACCTACGCTACCAAGGGTGTTTCGTTCGGCGCGATCGATCCTACGATTCCCAGCATGGTGACGCCTAAGATCAACGGCTTCCCCACGATCATCCTGTGGGCTATTGCCGCCATTGCCATCGTCTGGTTCATCTGGAACAAGACCACCTTCGGTAAGAACATGTTCGCCGTCGGTGGTAACCCCGAGGCCGCTGCCGTCTCTGGCATCAACGTCTTCGCGGTCTCCATCGGTGCCTTCCTGCTTGCCGGCGTGCTGTACGGCTTCGGCTCCTGGCTGGAGTGCATCCGCATGGTCGGCTCCGGCTCCGCTGCGTATGGCCAGGGCTGGGAGATGGACGCGATCGCCGCGTGCGTCGTCGGCGGCATCTCCTTCACCGGTGGTATCGGTAAGATCTCCGGCGTCACCGTGGGTGTCCTGATCTTCACCGCACTCACCTATGCGCTCACGATTCTCGGTATCGACACCAACCTGCAGTTCGTGTTCTCCGGCGTCATCATCCTTATCGCCGTCACGCTCGACTGCCTGAAGTACGTTCGCAAGAAGTAGTTGACCGACTACGGGGCCGGTGCCCCATCGATGCGATTCCCATCGCCCCTCGGAGTATCGGCGCTTCATGAGCCTATGGAGAATGTCATGAAGAAGGTATTCATTTGCTGCACGTCTGGTGTCACTACCGGTCTGCTCGTTCAGAAGATCGAACTCGAGGTCTCGAAGCGCGAGCTTCCGCTCGAGGTGGAGGCCCTTCCAATTAACGTGTTGGTCGAGCGGTTGTCGGAGGCCGACGCGATTCTGCTGAGCCCCCAGGTCGCATTCGCCCAGAGCGGCATTCGCGAGGCTTCCGACGTTCCGTTGGCGAGCATCGACCCAGATGTGTACGCGCGTGCCGATGTCGCGGCAATCGTCGACGCGGCGCTCGAGCTGCTCGCGTCAAACGCATAGGCACTGCCTACGCGCAAACATGAGCTGATGAAAGAGGCGGCGGCCCCGATGTTTGTCGGGACCGCCGCCTTGTTTATATCAGTTGGGGCGCAAAGGGGTGGAGGGCGCAAAGTGCAAGGGGTGCCTTAGCGTGTGCGAAGCGGCCTGTTCCCGTTGCGATACACGAGGAAGCTGTAGAGGTACGTCACGATGCTTGCACCCAGGACCGCGGCCATCAAAACCCAGAACGCGATCTCTCCGTGCTGGAGCGAGAGTGCGCCCGCGCCGACGACCGCAATTCCGGCCAATACGCACGCGATGCCGCAGAAGCGGTGCGTGAGGCGCCAGTTGTCATCGTCATTCAGCGCCCATGGGGTCCTTACGCCAAAGGTGTAGTTGCTCTTGATCTTGGGCATGTAATTGCCGAGTAGCATGAGGCCCACTCCCACCGCGATGCTCGTCGCTGCCCCGATGGGGCTGCCCGATTCGGGCAAGATGCCGAAGACGGTGAGTTCGGAGCTCCACGTCATGGCGACGATGAAGATCGTGAACAGGATGACGAACCCGGTGTAGAACAACCCCATGCGCTCGTACGCCTGGCCGCGCGGATCTATGCGCGGGATGATGTGGAACATGAAGAGGAATAGCAGGGGCAGCGCATCGAGGGCCACAATCGCGGTGCGCCCCGTCCATCCGTCGACGGTTCCGGCTGCGTCCCAGTGTGTGGGAATCATCTCGGGCATGTGGGGGAGCAGGGCGATATGTCCCAGCAGGCTCACGATGCACAGTGCCGTCAAGGCAATGAGGGTGCGGCGGCTCAGGGGGCTTGTGGAGTGTCCGGGCTTGGTCGCCCTTTTATCGTTCGACATGGTGCTCATTGGAATCTCTCCTATCGGTGAACGTGTAGAACCAACTCATCAGATCCTGCAATACCGTCGTGTCGAGGCTGTAGATGATGTTCTGGCCATCTCTGCGTGCCTCGACCAGGCCTGCTGCCTTGAGTGAGTTCAGGTGGTGGCTGAGGGACGGTTTCGTCATGTCGAAATGGGTGGCGATCTCGCCCGCAGTTAGTTTTCCGCCGCGCAGCAACTCGAGGATGCGCCTACGTGTGGGGTCGGCAAGCGCCTTGAACGCCTCTCCTCCCATCGATCCTCCAATCCTTGGGGTCTTGGGGTCGATCCACCCGTTAGGTGGACGGCCTTTCACTTGGTTGATATTAGAAGATTAGATATCTATCTAAATAATGTCAAGTGCATTCTTTGGGGTGAGGCGGATGATGGTCACTATCGTGGCAAAACGCCGCCTGGGCCTGCGCCAGCCCGTGCCGATGCGCAGCATGGCGCGCATCGGTGCTTCCGCGCTCCGTTGGGATCAGATGCCGCGGGTTTTGTTTTTGAGGAGGAGGACGGGGCCGAGGTCGGGTTCGTGTGCCGGTGCAACGAGGCGGCAACCGGGACCGAGCGCGCGGGCAAGCGGTTCGAGCAGAAGGTCGCCCGCGGCGAAGGTCCCGCCCACATACGTGACGGGGATGGACGCGCTCTGTGGCCCGCTGCGATGGAATAGCCCCCGGACGATCGCGTCGACCATGTCGGCCTCTTCTTGAGCGGCGCGTTCGAGGATGGCGAGAGCGGAGATGTCGCCGGCACGGGCGGCATCCGTGACGATCGGCGCGAGCGCGGAAACCGATGAGCGCTCGGCGTAATGACGCTGAGCCCACCCGATTACGTCGAAGTCATCGTCGATACCGAGTCTTTCGCGCACGAGTGTGTACAGGGCACCGCGCGCGTCGCGCCCATCGGCTTGACGGGTGAACGCTCGCAGGGCCTCCTTGCCCAGCCAACCGCCGGACCCCTCGTCACCGAGCTCGTAGTCCCATCCGCCGCAGCGCATGCTCTCGCCTCGACAGACGCCCAGCGCGATGGACCCGGTGCCGGAGATGATGGCGATGCCGTCCGCACAGTCCAGTCCTGCGGCCCAGGCGGCCTCGACGTCGTTGACTAACAGATGGGGCCGTGCGCCGGCGATGCGTTCCACCACCTCGTCCATGCGTCGCGATACATCGGCGCCCTCGCCGTAGCCGCAGAGGGCGAAGCCGATGCCCACGCTGGGAGCAGCGGGCTCGATGCACGTGTGGGAGGCTCGATCGAGTCCCCAGCAGACGCCTTCGGAAAGGACGCGCTCCATGCCCTCGAAGCCCACTTGCGAGTAATGGCAGGTGCCCAGTACCAGCCGATCGACGGAGGTGATGTCATCGTCATACAGGGAGAAGGCGGTTTTAGTTCCGCCTCCGTCGACGCCGAGCCACATCATGGGCAATGCCTTTCGTAGAAGTTGGTCGCTAAAGGGTAGAGGGGTGCGGGGAGGGGGCATGGGGCGAGCAGGATGCCCGAGGCGGGTCCATCGATCATGTCGTTCACGGCACGGCGTGAGCGGATGGCGGCGATTAGCTGGTCGATGCGCTCGGAGCGTGCGCGGCGCATACGGCCCATACGAGGACCGCGTGCACACGGCTCGATGAGGGAGCCGCCGCCGCACGCAAGTCCGCCGCCCCAGGGGACGCCGGCCTCGCGACAAGACGCCGTGAGGCGCATGAGCGCGTGTTCGGCGGGAGTGCAGGCATAGGTGTCGGTTGCGGCGAGCGCGTATAGGGGGCGCACGTGGCCGGGAAACGCTCCGGCGATGCGCGCAGCCTCTTCTGGACCTGTCGATTCGGCCGCGCTTGGGATGGGCGGCACGATGCGTTGGACGCGGATATCCCGCGCTTGGGCGATGCCGTCTGGCTGTTGGGGGGCGAACGTGCGCTCGTAGACGCCGAGGGCCTCCTCGAGGTCGTCCGCGAGGTGGAGCAATGCGGCTCCGAGCTTCCCTGTGCCCGCGTCGAGCAGTGCGAGGCCGATGGTGAACCCGCAAGCGGGATCGGCATCCTCGGAGTGTGGGAATTGAGCGGCCATCACGGGTCCTTGCGGGGTGGAGGGCAAACGAGATTGAGGATTACTCTAGCGCGTCCGCGTCGTAACGGAAAGGGCGAAGTTCTCGGTGAAGCTCGATGAGGATGTCGCATGATGTGAGGGCGTAGCGATGGGAGAGGGGCCGTATAATGCCGTACCGTAACGATGCCCACTCCACGAGTGAAAGGTCTGGCTCGTGTCCCGCATGATCTACCTCGTCCGCCATGGTCAGACGGTATTCAACACACGCCTGCTGATCCAAGGCCGCTGCGACTCGCCGCTTACCGACCTCGGCCGCGAGCAGGCCCGCGCCGCGGCCGCCTGGCTGCACGGGCGCGGCGTCCAATTCGATGCGGCGTTCTCCTCGCCCGCCGAGCGCGCCTGCTCGACGGCGGAGATACTGTGGGGTGGGCCGTATGCGCGCCTCATGGGCCTGAGCGAGCGCTCTTTCGGTGCGCTCGAGGGGACCGACGTGCTTGCGCTGCCCAAGCCGATGGGCGATTATCCGGTGGCGTTCGGGGGAGAATCCGAACAGGAGCTGACCGAGCGCCTGAACAGGGCCATGCGCGCGATCGCATGTGGGGACCTGGAGCGGGACGCGGCTACCGAGCACACTTCCGCGTCCGCAGCGCCACCCATTCCGGGCCGCAGCGACGCTCCCATCGAGGCGTGCGCGATCGAGCCCCTTCCGACGGGTGCTCCGCGCACGGGAAACGTCCTCGTCGTGAGCCACGGGGCCGCGTGCAAGACGTTTGCACGAGCCTGGAGCGAGTTCGCCCAGGACGAACTCCCCGACCCCTTCCCCAACTGTTGCGTGCTCGTGTATCGATACGACCATGGCCGCTTCACCTTGCTCGAGGCTGCCGACCCCGCCTCGCACCTCGGTGGCGAGGGGCTCCCCATCTAACGCGTCTGCTGGGATGGCGCGTCCCGCGGCTCGCGTGCGGCGCCCCGTGCCTCCAGGCGCTTTGCGCGACGTTCCGCTTTGCCCCTCGGTTCGCTCGTTTCGGGACCGAGATCGAGATTGCGGAAATCTGGCTGCATGGCTCCTGTCGTTGTCGGTCGCGTTATCATCATCACGAATGACAGCCATGGGTAACATGTGCCGCGCCCTCGTGAGACTGGATCGGGCGCGATGGGAGGGCGGAATGGAACACGCAATCGACACGTCATCAGAGCCGACGGGCACGGAGCCCGAAGCTTGCGTATGGCCCCTGCGCCTCGATCATCTGGAGATCGGCAAGGACGCCGTCGTCGCATCGGTTGACTCGGACGACCAGGCGCTTCGTCAGCATATTCTCGACATGGGCCTCACCCCGGGCACCGAGGTGACCATGATGAAGTACGC
>NZ_DAWDUX010000016.1:0-12700 GCF_052346665.1 Collinsella sp. | reverse complement strand
ACGCGCCCATGGGCGATCCGATCGAGATTCGCCTGCGCGGTTACGAGCTCACGTTGCGCCGTGCGGATGCGGCCCGCATCGCGTTGGCGAATATCCACGACGCGCACAAGCTTCAGCGCGAGAACGCCGCGGTCGGTTCGACCGAGCATCCGGCTCTGGGGGAGAAGGCCTATCGCCCCCGTCCCGGTGCCCATTCGATTCCCGCGGGGAATCCCATCGCCTTCGCCCTCGCCGGCAATCAGAACTGCGGCAAGACCACCTTGTTCAACCAGCTCACCGGATCGAACCAGCACGTGGGCAACTTTCCCGGCGTGACGGTCGACCGCAAGGACGGCCAGATCAAGGGGCATCCCGAGGCGACCATCACCGACCTGCCCGGCATCTACTCGCTTTCGCCCTATACGAGCGAGGAGGTCGTGAGCCGCAATTTCATCCTACAGACGAAGCCCGACGCCCTCATCGACATTGTCGACGCCACCAACATCGAGCGCAACCTCTACCTTACGATGCAGCTCATGGAGCTCGATTGTCCCATGGTGCTCGCCCTCAACATGATGGACGAGGTTGCCGCGAACGGCGGCACCATCGACGTCAACCTGCTCGAGAGCATGCTGGGCATTCCGGTCGTGCCCATCTCCGCCGCCAAAAACGAGGGGACGGGGGAGCTCGTGGAACACGCGATGCATGTCGCGCGTTACCGCGAACGTCCGGGTCGTCTCGACTTTTGCGCGCCCAACGGACCCGATGGCGGCGCCCTGCATCGCTGCATCCACAGCGTCGCGCACCTGATCGAGGACCACGCGAAGGCAGCGGGGCTTCCCGTGCGCTTCGCTGCGACCAAGCTTGTCGAGGGCGATACTCTGGTGCAGGAGGCGCTCGGCCTCGATCAAAACGAGCTCGATGCGCTTGAGCACATCATAAGCCAGATGGAGGGGGAGTCCGGGAAGGACCGGCTCTCGGCCTTGGCGGACATGCGCTTCGCGTTCATCGGCGAGGTGTGCCGTGCCTGCGTGGTCAAGCCCCGCGAGAGCCGCGAACACAAGCGCTCGGTGGCGATCGACCGCATCCTCACCGGTAGGTTCACGGCGTTTCCCGCGTTCCTGCTCATCATGGCGCTCGTGTTCTGGGTCTCGTTCGGCTCCCTCGGTGCATGGCTGCAGGGCCTGATGGAGGAGGGGGTTTCGTGGCTGACCGGCCTCGCGGCCGGCGCGCTGGCGGCCGCCGGCGTGAACCCCGTGGTCCAGTCGCTCGTTATCGACGGCGTGTTCGCGGGTGTTGGCAGCATGTTGTCGTTCCTGCCGCTTATCGTCGTGCTCTTCCTGCTGCTCTCGATGCTCGAGGACTCCGGCTACATGGCGCGCGTCGCGTTCGTGATGGACAAGGTCCTGCGCCGCTTCGGCCTGTCGGGGCGCAGCTTCGTGCCCATGCTCGTGGGCTTCGGCTGCAGCGTACCGGCGATCATGGCGACGCGCACCCTGCCCTCCGAACACGACCGCAAGATGACCGTCATGCTCACCCCGTTCATGAGCTGCTCTGCTAAGTTGCCCGTGTACGGCCTGCTCACCGCAGCCTTTTTCGCTCGCAACAGCGTGTTGGCAATGGTGTCGCTCTACTTACTGGGCGTCGCCGTCGCCGCCGTGGTGGCGCTCGTGCTCAAACGTACGGCGTTTAAGGGCGAGCCGGTGCCGTTCATCATGGAGCTGCCAAATTACCGCCTACCCTCCGCCAAAACGACGGTGATGCTCGCGTGGGACAAGGCGAAGGACTTCATCCAGCGCGCCTTCACCATCATCTTCGCGGCGAGTATCGTCGTGTGGTTCCTGCAGACCTTCGACGGCCAGCTCAACGTGGTGTCCGACCAGTCGCAGAGCCTCCTTGCGGGCCTCGGCGGCATCATCGCGCCCGTGCTCGCGCCGCTCGGCTTTGGCGATTGGCGCGCCTCGACGGCGCTCGTGACCGGACTGCTCGCCAAGGAGAGCGTGATCTCCACGCTCGCGGTGCTGCTGGGGACGGAGTCCGCCTCGGCGCTTACCTCGCTGTTCACGCCGCTTACCGCCTATGTCTTCCTCGTGTTCACGCTGCTGTACCCGCCGTGCGTGGCGGCAATCGGTGCGGTGAAGAACGAGCTGGGCCCGCGTTGGGCGGTCGCGGTCTTTGCCTTGCAATGCGGGGTGGCGTGGATCGCTGCGTTCGTCGTGCGCATAGTCGGCACCGCCTTGGGCTTTGCCTAGCGGCACTGCGTGTGATTTGGGAGCGGCCGTGCCTTTGACCCGTGCCCTTTGCGCGGCCTTGCCCGGGGCTCTGGCGCCCCCCCCTGCCCGGGACCCCAGTTCCGCCTAGCCCGGGGCCCTAGCACCCCCTTGCCCGGGTCTCAAATTCCGCCTAGCCCGGGACCTTTGTGAGGAATCCTATGTTTGAAATAGCCGTTTCGTTTCAAATCCATGATTCCTCACAGAAAAGGGCCTGGTAACGTGATTTATCATGGGTTTGAAACGAACGAGGATGTTTCAACGAGCTCAGGGCCAACGAGCGCACCGTCAATGTGTGCAGCTTGTGCGCGATTAGCGTCGCCACCGTTGCCACTTGACGCCCACTTCCTTACTTGCGATACTACCTAACCGCACACGCACGATTCGCTGCCAGAGACAGCCGGTTCCCGCGTGCCCGCTCAGACGGGTGCAACGGAGTAAAGGGGCAACCCGCCAGCCGAGGTGGTTGAGTAGATATGTCTTCTCACCCCCGTCGCTCTTGCAGCGCGGGGGTTTCTTTTTCGAGACACACCCCCGCCACTCTTAAGGCGGGTCGTGCCCGGGAAAGAACAAGAAGGAGGTGTACTACATGCCAAAGCAGTACAAGATCGATGCAGTTGCCGAGATCGAGTCCAAGCTCGAGTCCAACGCCGGCGTCTTTGTCGTGGCTTACAACGGCCTCACCGTTCTTCAGGCTCAGGAGCTCCGCAAGCAGCTTCGTGAGTGCGGCGCTCAGATGAAGGTGTACAAGAACAACCTCGTCCGCATCGCCCTGGAGAACAAGGAGCAGCCGAACCTCGACGAGATCCTCGCTGGTCCGCTCGCCTACGTGTTCTTCGAGGAGGAGCCTGTCAGCGCCGCCAAGGTGCTCAAGGAGTTCGCCAAGAAGTCCAAGGGCGTTCTCGAGATCAAGGGCGGTATCTCTGACGGTCAGGCTGTTACCGCTGCCGAGGTCGACGCCATCGCCGAGCTCCCCAGCAAGGATCAGCTCCTGGGTCAGATCGCCGGTCTCATCAACGGCTTCGCTCGCGACATTGCTGTTTGCGTCAACGGCGTTTCCTCTGGTCTCGCTCGCACCGTTCAGCAGATCTCCGAGCAGAAGGCGGCCTAGTCGGCGGCCTTCCCGCGGCCGCCTAAGGCCGCACCTCTGGCGCTTTGCGCGCCGTACTTTAGTTTGATCTCCCTGCCAGATGCAGGGAAACCGAAAGGACTTAGAAATGGCTAAGCTTACCACCGATGAGATCATCGAGGCTCTGAAGGAAATGACCCTGCTCGAGGCTTCCGAGCTCGTGAAGGCTATCGAGGAGACCTTCGGCGTTTCCGCCGCCGCTCCTGCCGCCGTCGTCGCCGGCCCTGTTGCCGCTGCCGAGGAGGCCGAGGAGAAGACCGAGTTTGACGTCGTGCTCGAGGGCTTCGGCGACAACAAGATCCAGGTCATCAAGGTCGTCCGTGAGCTCACCTCTCTCGGCCTCAAGGAGGCCAAGGAGGTCGTCGAGAACGCTCCTAAGGCCGTCATCGAGGGTGCCAAGAAGGAGGACGCCGAGGCTGCCAAGGAGAAGCTCGAGGCTGCCGGCGCTGCCGTCACCCTCAAGTAGTTTCCTGCAGGTGCATCGCCTGCAAGCTGTCTGAGCGTACAAGCTCTTTGCAAGGCGGGATCCACTCAAGTGGGTCCCGCCTTTTTTATGGATGAACACCTTAGAATGGGATTTCTGGCTAAAAAATACCGTTTTGTATCGCTGATGGCCTTGTCGAACCCCGCGCAGAGCCTCGATTCTGCTTCCGCATGGGCTTCGGGATGTATTTCTCCGCTTTGTGAGCCTCTGGGTAGTGCAATATGTGCCCAGGGAGGTCTAAAACCGTGGCGAAAGGGTTGAATGCCCAACAGTCAAGTATAGCTAACAGTACAAAACGGTACTTTTTAGCCATTTTCATTGCCCTTGCGAAATCTGAGACTACAAATAGAGCGGATATGTCAAGAAGTCTGGGAGGGGCGGAGCAGCTAAAGGATCTTGACGCCTAGATATCTGGTGCTTTTTCGTCTATGGAAGTCCTGCGTCCGACCTGCTCTTAAATTAGCTCGAAAACCGTCCAATTAACGGCGCGCACCTTCTTTGTGAGATCGCGCGCGATGAAAAAGTCCCGATGCGCCCAAACAAACCGCCTCCCATCCTTCGAGGTCCGAGAGATGGGAGGCGGTTTGTGTGAAGCGGGCTTTTCGCGTGCAGCTGTGGCGTGCGACGGGAGTGTTTCGCCGCATGATCGCGATGTGTTACAGCACGGCAGAGGCAACAATGTAGACGATATAAATGAACACAAAGAAAACGCCCTCGCGTCGAGTCATGGTGTGCTTGGTGCCCACAAAGGCGAAGCCCACGAGGACGACGGAGAAGATCGCGAGCAGGGCGAAGTCGATGTTGTAGCTGAATGCATACACAATGGGGGAGAACAGCGCGGGCACGCCCATGACAAGCAGGACATTGGTGATGTTCGAGCCCACGACGTTGCCCACGGCGATGTCGGTGTTGCCCTTGAACGCGGCAACGACGCTGGTGACGAGCTCGGGCAGGCAGGTGCCGAGCGCGATGACGGTGAGGCCGATGATGCGCTCGCTGATGCCGAGCGCGGTGGCGATCTCGACGGAGTTGTTCACGACGTAGTCGGCGCCGAACTTGAGCAGGGCGATGCCGAACAGCACTAGGGCGATCGAGACGTGCATGCCACGGGGCTCGCCCTCGTCTTCCTCCTCGGCGACATCGTCGTCTTCATCCTCGAGTTCATGAGGCATGAGCTGCGTCTCGGGGTCGAGCTCCTCGTGGCCGCTGTCGCCTTCGCGCAGGCCGAGGAACACGGTGTAGCCCATGAACGCCGCGAAGACGGCAAGCAGGATCAGACCCTCGACGGCAGTGAGCTCGCCCCCGGTATTGGAGAGGAGCATGAGCAGGAGCACCGAGGCGACGCTCACGGGGATCTCGAAGCGCTGGGTGTGGCGGGCGAGCGGTAGGCGCGTGATGACCGCGCTCATGCCGAGAATCAGCAGGAGGTTCGCCATGCAGCTTCCGGCGACATTGCCGAACGCCATGTCGGCGTGCCCATCCACGGCGGAGACGACCGAGACCACGAGCTCGGGCATGGCGGTGCCCACGGCGACCACCGTGAGGCCAATGACGCGGTCGGGAAGGCCAACACGTGCGGCGATCTGACTCGACCCGTTTACGAGAAGGTCGGCGCCCCAGACGAGCAGGGCGAATCCAACGATGATGAGGAATAGTTGCAGGAGCATGTCTGCCTTTCGTTAGGAGATGGATGATGCGGACGGCGGTTTTCAAGAAAGAGGGCGCGGAACGCGTGCGCTCCGCGCCCTCTCAGTCGTTTAACTGACACGCTTATCTAGATTACCCAGATTTTTGCAACGGTGGCAAGGATTCAAGCTTCGTATCCGCAGGAAATCTGGGGGGTGCCGAACGAAAGAAGCGACAGAAGACTCATGCGAAGCAAAAGCCGCAGCGTGAAAGCCGTGCTAATTCGCCTCGACGCCTTGGGTCCAATCGGCAATGTCCTCGATGCGGATGACGTTGGCCACCTCGACGGCCGCAGCGGCGCCAGAGAGCGCCCCAAGCGCGGCGAACATGTTTCCCTCACGGCAGGTGTTGGTGAGCAGTGCAAACGATCCGTTCTCACGCGGGATGACGCGTTCGACAGTGACGCCGTGTTGATTGAGAACCTCTGTGGCGCCCGTCGCGACACCGTCCGTGCCGTCAGCGGTCAGGCGCACGTAGTAGCGGGTCTCGAGGTCCGCCACGTTGCGGATGGGAAGCTCACGTGCGAAGGGCGCGGGTTCGGGCAGGGGCTTCACGCCCGCGGAGATGTCTTCGGCGAGATTCATGACGTCGCCCACGATGGCGCTCGCGGTGGGGAAGGCGCCCGCGCCGGCACCGTAGAACATGGTTTCGCCCACGGCATCGCCCACCACGTACACGGCGTTCATGGCGCCGTTCACGCCGGCGAGCGGGTGACTCGCGGGGATCATGGCGGGGTGCACGCGGATGTCCACGCCCTCATCGGTGCGGCGTCCGATGGCGAGCATCTTGATGGCGTAGCCGAGCTCGCGCGCGACCTCGATATCCTCAGCGGAAATCTTGCGGATGCCCTGCATATACACATCGTCGGTGGTGATGCGCGTGGTAAAGCCGATGGAGGAGAGGATGGCGATCTTGCTCGCGGCGTCGAAGCCATCGACGTCTGCGGTGGGATCGGCCTCGGCGTAGCCCAGGCGCTGGGCGTCGGCCAGGACCTCCTCGTAGCCCAGGCCCTCGGTCGTCATGCGCGAGAGGATGTAGTTGGTGGTGCCGTTCACGATACCGGCGATGGCAAGGATGTTGTTGCCGGTGAGGTCGTGCTCGAGCGTGCCCACGATGGGGATGCCGCCGCCGCAGGACGCCTCGCAGCGCAGCTGAACGCCCGCGGCGCTGGCGGCACCCGCAAGTTCGGCCATATGGCGGCCGAGCAGGGCCTTGTTAGCCGAGACGACATGCTTGCCGGCGGCAAAGGCCTCCGTGAAGATCTCGGTCGCGGGATGCTCTCCGCCGATGACCTCGACGACGATGTCGATGCGCGGGTCACTTACGACGTCACGCCAATCGGTGGTGAATTGCTCCGCGGTGACTCCGAGTTCGCGGGCGCGCGACTCGTCGAGGCCGCAGGCGCGGGTGATGCGCAGGTCGATGCCGTAGGCCCGGCGGTATTTCTCGGCATGGGATTCGATCAGCTGGAAGACGCCGCCACCGACGGTACCCAAGCCGATGAGTCCGACGTTGACGGTGCGGGTGCTCTGGTGCATGACGCGCTCCTTTACCTGCTGTCGCGCGAATGCGCGCGACGGGGCTGATTCTTGCATAGCCTGCATTTTACCCGCTTGCATACGGATGCGGCCTCTGTGCTGCGTAACAACTGTGTTACATGGTGCCTTAGATGCAATCAAGTCCCTACCGAGGCTGATACATGCATATTTTCGGAACGACTTCGCATGAATGGGCACGCAATTGTTTCACCGATATTTCGAGGGGATTTTCCTTACTCCGGTATGCTAAAGCGTGTACCCTAGAGCAACCGCGCAAATATACCCGCGGGCCAGCTCATCGCCGTGCTTTCAGCCGGCCTCGTTTGAAAGGAGAGCCGCATGTCGTGCCTCACCGGTAAGTCATTCAACCCTGTAATGAATCGCAGAAGCGTTATCGCGGGCGTAGCAGGTTTGGGGGCTGTAGGTATTCTAGCCGGCTGCTCCGGCAACGAGTCCGAGGGCGGCTCCACCGCTGCCGCTGACGATGGCTCCGCGTTCAAGATCGGTGCCATCGGCCCGCTGACGGGCTCCGCCGCGTCGTACGGTACTTCCGTGTGCAACGGCGTCGAGCTCGCCTGTAAGGATTTCTCCACCGACGACCTCAAGTTCGTCAGCAAGTCCGAGGACGACGTCGCCGACGGCGAGAAGTCCGTCAACGCCTTCAATAGCCTCGCCGACTGGGGCATGCAGGCACTCGTCGGCCCCACCACTACCGGCGCTTCGCTTGCCGTGGCCGAGGTCGCCAATCAGGACCCGCAGATGTTCATGATCACCCCGTCCGCCTCGAGCCCCGATGTCACTGCCGACAAGACCTGCGTGTTCCAGGCCTGCTTCAACGACCCCAACCAGGGTGCCAACGCCGCCACGAAGCTCGCCGAGATGTTCCCCGACGAGAAGTTCGTCGTGTTCTACAACTCCGGTGACACCTACTCCTCCGGCATCCGCGACGCCTTCGTGGCAAAGGCCGAGGAGCTCAAGCTTAACATCGTGGATGAGGAGACCTTCAAGGACGATTCCGCCACGAGCTTCACCAACCAGCTCACCAAGGCCAAAGACGCCGGCGCCACGATGATCTTCGCCCCTATCTACTACACCCCCGCCTCCGTTCTGCTGGCTAACGCCAACGAGATGGGCTATGACGTGAAGATGATGGGCTGCGACGGCATGGATGGCATCTTGGGCGTCGAGGGCTTCGATACCTCCCTGGCCGAGGGCCTCTACCTCATGACCCCGTTCTCTGCGGACGAGGAGAAGAACGCCGATTTCGTCGCTGCCTACAAGGACGCTTACGACGAGGTGCCCGATCAGTTCGCCGCCGACGCCTACGACGCGGTCCACGCGGTCTCCCTCGCACTCGCCGAGGCCGGTCTGGGTGCCGACGCCGATCCGGCCGACGTCGCCGCCAAGCTGCCCGAGGCAATGACCAAGATCACCGTCGAGGGCCTCACCGGCACCCTCACCTGGAACGACAAGGGTGAGGTCGAGAAGGACCCGATGGTCTACGTAATCAAGGATGGAAAGTACGTAGCGGCCTAAGCGCCGTCCGTCCTGTGCCGCCGCGCGGTGCATCAAGCTACGATGGGGACGGGCCTTTACCGAGGGTCCGTCCCTTTGCCTGTTGCGCCATGCGGCGCGTGAAAGAAGAAAGGGGGAGAGGCTATGACGGTCTTTTTGCAGTACCTCGTCAACGGCCTGTCGATGGGAAGCGTCTATGCCATCATCGCCCTGGGCTATACCATGGTGTACGGCATCGCCAAGATGCTCAACTTCGCCCACGGAGACGTCATCATGATCGGCGCCTATATCTCGTTCGTGGTGACCTCGTACATGGGGCTGCCGGCGATCGTGTCGGTCATCGCCGCCGTCGCCGTCTGCACGGCGCTCGGCATTCTCATTGAGGGGCTTGCGTACAAGCCCTTGCGCCAGGCCGGCCCGCTTGCCGTGCTGATCACCGCCATCGGTGTGTCCTATTTCCTGCAGAACGCAGCGCAGCTCATCTGGGGCGCCACGCCCAAGAACTTCACGTCCATCGTGAGCTTCCCGGTACCGGCGTTCCTCAAGGCTTATAACGTCTCGGCGGTCTCGCTCGTCACGGTGATCGCCTGCCTGCTTATCATGGTGGGTCTCATGTGGTTCACCGGAAAGACCAAGATGGGCAAGGCCATGCGTGCGGTCTCCGAGGATAAAGCGGCCGCCCAACTCATGGGCATCAACGTCAACCGCACCATCTCCATGACCTTCGCCATCGGTTCGGCGCTCGCCGCCATCGCCGGTGTCCTGCTGTGCTCCTACTCCCCGGTGCTCCAGCCCACCACGGGTTCCATGCCCGGCATCAAGGCCTTCACCGCTGCCGTTTTCGGCGGCATCGGCTCGATCCCCGGCGCCTTTGTGGGCGGCATCCTGCTCGGCATCATCGAGGCAATGGCCCAGGCCTATATCTCCACGAGCCTCGCCAACTCCATCGTGTTCGGCGTGCTCATCGTGGTGCTGCTCGTCAAGCCCGCCGGTCTGTTCGGCAAGTACGTCCCCGAGAAGGTGTAGCGCCATGTTTAAGTTCCTCCAGAACAAGAAGACGCGCAGTGACTTTTTGACGTACGCCCTAGTCATCCTCGCGTTCATCGTCGTGTCCTTCCTCAAGGACGCCGGTATGATCCCGCGCATGATCGCGGGCCAGCTCGTGCCCATCTGCGCCTATATTGTCATGGCCATCTCCCTCAACCTCGTCGTCGGTGTCGCGGGCGACCTGTCGCTCGGCCATGCGGGCTTCATGAGCGTGGGTGCCTACAGCGGCATCGTCGCCGCGATGAGCCTTTCCGAGGCGATCCCCAACGACACGGTCCGTCTCGTGATAGCGCTTGTCGTGGGTGCCGCCTGCGCCGCCCTTGCCGGGTTCCTCATTGGCATTCCGGTCCTGCGCCTGTCCGGCGACTACCTCGCCATCGTGACGCTCGCGTTCGGTGAGATCATCAAAGAGGTCGTCACCTGCCTGATCGTGGGCGTGGACGAGCGCGGGCTCCACGTCCTGTTTAATCTCACGGGCAAGCTCACGGTCGACAACCTCGGCCTCTCCGAGACCGGCGTCGCCATTATCAAGGGTGCGCAGGGCGCTTCGGGCACGGATATGATCTCGACGTTATTCGCCGGCTTCGTGTTGGTCATGGTCGCACTCGTGATCGTGCTCAACCTCGTGCGCAGCCGTACCGGCCGCGCCATCCTAGCCGTGCGCGACAACCGCATCGCCGCGGAGTCCGTGGGCATTTCCACTACTAAGTACCGTATGATCGCCTTTGTAGTCTCCGCCGCCCTCGCAGGTGCCGCGGGTGCGCTGTTCGGCAACAGCTTCTCACAGCTGTCCGCCACCAAGTTCGATTTCAACATGTCCATTCTCATTTTGGTCTTCGTCGTCCTGGGTGGACTGGGCAACATGCGCGGCTCGATCATCGCCGCGACGATCCTCACCATCTTGCCCGAAGCGCTGCGTCAGTTCTCCGACTACCGCATGCTCGTCTACGCCATCGTGCTGATCCTCGTGATGATCGGTACCAACAACGACTCGCTCAAGAACTTGGTGGCCCGCGTTATCCCCAAGCGCAAGACGTCCGAAGAGGAGGTGTCGGCAGATGCCTAAGTTCGAATTCGAGCGCGGCAAGATGGTGCCGGTCCCCAGCCACTCCATCGTGCCTGAGCGCGACGTCGATTCCGCTCCCGTTCTCGAGGCCCTGCACCTGGGCATCGATTTCGGCGGCCTCAAGGCGGTCGACGACTTCAACCTCACCATTGGCAAGACCGAGATCGCCGGACTCATCGGTCCCAACGGAGCGGGTAAGACCACGGTGTTCAATCTGCTCACCAAGGTGTACGCTCCCACCCGCGGCACCATTCTGCTCAACGGCAACGATACGAGCGGCAAGTCCGTCTACCAGGTCAACCGCATGGGCATCGCCCGCACGTTCCAAAACATCCGCCTGTTCAACACCATGACGGTGGAGGAGAACGTCAAGGTCGGCCTGCACAACACCAAGGCCTACTCCACGCTCTCGGGCATCCTGCGCACGCCGGCGTACTGGCGTCGCGAGGCCGAGGCGCACGAGCGCGCCCTCGAGCTGCTGTCAATCTTCGACATGCAGGATCTCGCCAGTCATCAGGCGGGGAGCCTCCCTTACGGTGCCCAGCGCCGCCTGGAGATCGTGCGCGCGCTCGCCACGAACCCGAGCCTGCTGCTGCTCGACGAGCCCGCCGCCGGCATGAACCCCTCCGAGACCGCCGAGCTCATGGAGAATATCGTCAAGATCCGTGATACCTTCAACATTGCGATCATGCTCATCGAGCACGACATGAGCCTCGTCATGAACATCTGCGAGGGCATCTGCGTGCTGAACTTTGGCAAGGTCATCGCCAAGGGCACGCCCGAGGAGATCCAGAGCAACGAGGCGGTCATCGAGGCGTACCTCGGCAAGCAGAAGGAGGCGTAAAGACGATGGCTGCGGACACTGCCAACAAGGTCCTCGAAGTCGAGGACATCAACGTCTACTACGGCGCGATCCACGCCATCAAGGACGTCTCGTTTGAGGTCCATGAGGGCGAGATCGTCGCGCTCATCGGCGCAAACGGCGCCGGCAAGTCCACGACGCTCAAGACGCTCTCGGGCCTGCTGCGCTCGAGTACGGGTTCGATCGAGTTCATGGGCGAGGACATCATGCATGTCCCCGCAGATAAGCTCGTCGAGCGCGGTCTGGCGCATGTGCCCGAGGGCAGGCGCGTCTTCGCCCAGATGAGTGTCGAGGAGAATCTCGAGATGGGCGCCTACACCCGTCCCAACTCCGAGATCGCCCCCGGGCTCGAGCGCGTCTATGCGCACTTCCCGCGCCTCAAGGAGCGCCGCCGCCAGGTTGCAGGCACGCTTTCCGGCGGCGAGCAGCAGATGCTCGCCATGGGTCGCGCGCTCATGAGCGCACCCAAGTTGCTGATGCTCGATGAGCCCTCCATGGGCCTCGCCCCCATCTTGATCGAGCAGATCTTCCAGATCGTGAAGGACCTGCATGCCGCTGGTACCACGATCCTGCTCGTTGAGCAGAACGCCCAGATGGCGCTCTCCATCGCCTCGCGCGCCTACGTCATGGAGACGGGCCACGTGACCCTTTCGGGCACCGGTGACGAGCTGCTCCACAACGACGACGTTCGTCGCGCCTACCTTGGAGGGTGACGCCCCCCCATACGGTCCACGCCATCCCACCCTCGGCGCGAGGGGCCCTGCCCGCCTGCTCGCGTCGAAACCCCATCGCGCGCCCTCGTCACGCCATCCGACGGGGGCGCGCCCATCTGCATCGATGTCCCGCTGGCCCTGTCGCCCGGGCGCTTCCCCCGATGTGCGCCTCGGGCCTCGAAAGATCGCCGCACGGGCGAGATTCTCGCAGTTCCATGGCTTGGATTCCAGTAAAGTTGAGGGGTTGAAAATCCGCAGCGTGCCCTAAGGGGGCTCTCGATCTTAAACTCGCGAGGTCGGGGAGTTGCACAGGAAGGAGTCTTGAATGACCGAACAGGTTTCAACGGAGGAAAAGGGCGAACTTTTCAAACTCGACGGTAAGCCGTCGTTTGGAGAGGCGTTCCCGCAGGC
>NZ_DAWDUX010000015.1:35197-46129 GCF_052346665.1 Collinsella sp. | reverse complement strand
AACGGATTTGATATGAGCCTCACCCCCATTCCCATCACGTCCATCCCGGGGTTCAAGTTCGGGCATTACACGGACCGAGCTGGAGGCACCGGGTGCACCGCGATCATCGCGCCCGAAGGGGCGACGGGTGGTGTGGACGTGCGCGGCGCGGCACCGGCGTCACGCGAAACAGACCTACTTAGGCCGGAAAACACCGTCGACAAGGTGCACGCCGTTATACTGAGCGGCGGATCGGCATTTGGACTCGAGGCCGCTTCCGGAGCCGCCACCGAGCTCGAGAAGCACGGGATCGGGCTCGATGTGGGCGTAGGCCGTGTTCCCATCGTGTGCTCCAGCTGCCTGTTCGACCTCGCCTTCGCCAACCCTCATGCGCGCCCCACGAGCTTCGACGGCGCCATGGCGGTGCGCGAGGCGCTCGTCACACCCTCATCGCTCCCCCTTGCCGAAGGATGCGTCGGAGCGGGCACCGGAGCCACCGTAGGCAAACTCGGCGGACCCGACCGCTGCATGAAATCGGGTCTTGGCGCACGCGCCTTCCAGCTGGGCGCTCTTCAGATGGGAGCCATCTCTGCGGTAAACGCCGTGGGCAACGTGATTGATCCCGCGACGCTCTCCCCCATCGCGGGTATGCGCACCAGCACCGACGGAGCCGAGATCGTCGACATGGAGGAAGCGATGCTCGACATGGCGGAGCAGCTGACCATGCCGCTCGACCGCACGAACACCACCATCTCCTGCATCGTGACGAACGCACACCTCACCAAGGCACATGCCACCAAGGTTGCCCAAATGGCGGCGGACGCCTATGCGCATACCATCCGCCCCACCCACACCAGCAATGACGGCGACACGATCTACATCCTCGCGAGCGGCGAGCTCGATGAGGAGACGAGCGCCGCAATCCCCATCGACCTTCTCGGACTCATGGCGACCAGGACGCTCGAGGCGGCTATCGTCGCCGGATGTACCGAGGCTACGGGGCTGCATGGCCTGCCGGCCCACCGCGATCTCGCCGCTTCATAATCGCCGGCCTGCGCCATGATATGGCGATGACGCGACCGTTGGCCGCTCCGCTTGCCGCGTCCCCGCTCGAGAGCCCGAAATCGGCTAGGATTAACACGTCTTAAGCGCCGAAGGACTCGGCGCGCATCGCTCGCCACAGGAGGCAATCAATGAGCTTTATCTCCAAAATCACCAGCGTGTTCCACAGCACCGACGATGCCCAAACGCCGGTGCCGGCGATGTTCGCCACGCGCGGCGACACCGTGTATGCGCCCATCTCGGGTATGCTCGTGAGCCAAAAGGAGATCGACGACGAAGCCATCGCCCAGGGGCTACTCGGTAAGGGCTACGGCATCCTGCCCGTTGGCAACGTCGTGTACGCACCTGCAAACGGCCGCATTGACGCGGTCACCGTCACCAACCACGCCATCGGCATGCTCACCGAGGGAGGTGCCAAGATCCTCGTCCACATTGGACTGGACACCGTCAACATGGACGGCAAGGGCTTCATCCGCTATGTCGAGGCGGGCGATATCGTCGTTGCCGGGCAGCCGATCTTGTCCTTCGATCAAGAGGCAATCAAGGCCGCGGGCTGCGATGACGTGGTCACCTGCGTGGTGAGCAACCCCGATGAGCTCGAGTCCATCGACCTCGTGGGCTCCTCCAACACACTGCTTGGCGGACGCCCGCTCGTCAAGGTCGGTGATGCACTCATGCTCGTAAAGTAATCCGCTCCGCATCTAACGTCCCGTTTCAGCAAGAACCGGGCACGCATACGGCCCGGAAGGCAGTACGTTCGTTACGCCTTCCGGGCCGTTTGGCAACCTTTCGCCTTAGACGATCAGCTCTTGTTCTCGATGCTGCCGATGTTCTTCAGCTCGATGGAGATGAGGCCGTTGGGCTCGTTCACGAACTGAACGTACTCGGTGTCCTTGAGCATCTCCGCAGGGAAGCTGATCTCGATACCCGTATCGGTGCGGATCTTATGATTACGCACCGGTGCGCGCTCCACCACGGCGCGCTCGACGGCAACGCGCTCGGGTAGGCGTTCCTCACGCACGCGCTCCTCCACACGCTCCTTGAGTACGGGCTCGTCCTCGAAAATGTCCTCGGCGATATCCCAGGGGGCGATCTCCTCATCCACCTCGACCTTCTCGGCGACGGCGGCCTTCGCCTTCGCGAGTGCCACCGCGGTGTTCGCCCCATGCTCCTCGGCGACCTCCTCGACGATGCGGGTCACCGCCTCGATGACCTCCTTGCCCGAGACGCCACCCTCGCATTGGAGCAGGCCATCGGGAATCACGAACGTGTCCTCGCCCATGATCTTGCGCTTTTTATCCACGTAGAACGCCTCCATGGAGCTCGCACGGACGAGCGCGTAAGAGGATACCTTCTGCGAGGGCCCGGGCAGGATGGCATAGCGCTTGGCGATGTCGTTGCGAACCTCGCCTCCCTCACGCGCCACCTCGTGCATGAACGCGGTGCGGCTCGCCATGAGTAGAACCGCGAACCAGCGCACATCGTCGTCGTCCTCGAAATCGGCCACGAGCACGTCGGTGGACTCGAGCTTGTCAGCCTTCGAGAGCTCGGAGGCGAAGAACTCCGCGATCTGCTGCGAGAGATCGACGAACTCACGATCGCCGAAGAAATACCCCTTGAGTTCGCCGGCAAACGCGCTGTCCTGCGCGAAGGCGGCGCGGCGGTTGTCGACGCTCGTGCGGGCTCGACGCAAATGGGAGCTCACGAATGAGCGCACGGCACGGGTATCGAAATCGAGCTCACGCTCGCTCAGCACATTGACGGCGGAGTCGAAGTCGAGGATATGCAGGATGGCGTGGTTGATCTTCACGAAGCGGTCCCTTCTGTATCATCCGAACTTCGCCATTATACCCGCGGCTGTTTGCAGCGCCTTGGTGACGAAGTCACAGACAAGGAGACGGCGTTTGCGTATGGTAGATACCGATAGGACACCCGGGGCGCACACCCCGATGCAAGCGAAAGGCTAGCGCAACCACGAGGCACCGTCGGCATGCTTACTTGCCAATCGAGGGTAAGAATGTTGATAACAGAGTCTGAAAACCGGAGGATTTTCGACATTCTTACCGCCAGAGGTGTCGCATCGTCCAAAAGCCCCACGTCTCCCGCAACCCGCGATGCCTACATCCGGTCCACCTGTACACACCAGATTGTCCGACAACCACCGGGGCCCCAACGAAAGGAACCGAGCATGAAAGTCATTATCATCGGAGGCGTTGCCGAAGGAGCGATCGCCCCGTCACGACCGGACGTTCATCTCCCCATCGCCAACACGCTGCGCAATTGCCCCAAAGGCTGGATGCGCGCTCTTGAGGGAGTCGATGATGCCGCTCGCCGCCCCCGCGGCACGCTCGACCGTCGCCGTTTTCACGAACGATATGACCACGTCTTTAACGAACTGCTGCAGGTCCTCATCGAGCGTTTCGACGGCATTGAGCATGAGCGGCACATTCGTCTTGCGATCCGCCATGATATCCGAAAAATGCGTGGCACCCGTCACGCCGATGACGTCGAAGAGCGCATCGACGAACCTACCGCGCTCGGCGAGCGTGTACTTGTCCATCCATGCGTCGAGGGTTGCATCGAAGAGCCGTGATGATGCGGTATAGCCATCTGCCCGCACGAATTCGGCGGCATCGACGTCCACGGCCCAGAGGAAGGGATTGTGCTGGAGCATCGACATGCCGTCACTCTCGACGATAGTCGGTGTGAAATCCGGCGCCTCGGAAAGCACGGCGCCAATCATGGTCGACTTGGGCACCGTCTTCTCCATGATGGGCATAATGCGACGATAGGGCTCCGCGGCGCAGAACTCGCGATGGAATCCCGGACCATCGTGAGAGAATACGCGCCGGATGCGCTCCCGGTGCACGGGCACGCACATGGCGGCGGCGTACACCGCGAGGTTTCCGCCTTTGGAATGACCACCCACGTACAACGTGCCGGACGTCAGCTCGGCAACATCGTCTACATATGCGGCAGCCTCCTCCTGGGCGGGAACGGGACTCAGGAAGGTCATGTTGAAGTCTTCCTTCCAGCCCACAACGGTGGAATCAGTCCCGCGAAACGCGATATAGGACGAACCGTCGGGAAGCCGAAACGTCATGGCGGCGAATTGCTCCTCGCTCACGTTGTCCGTCCTGAACCGCAAGATGGACAGGCGGCACGACCGAAACCGCGGGCTCGCGCATACGGCGAATAGGAGGTCCCGGCTGCCCTGTACATCCCAGCTCGTTCCGAACATATCGTCGAAATCCTCAGCTCGGAGGAGCTCATGCAGGGCGACCCCGCGCACCGTGCACGCGCGCGTGAGCTCAGGCCCCACGTGCGTGTAGGAGAGCCAGGAGAACACCAGGCTGTCGACCGTACACAGGGGACGCTCTTCGAACGTATCCATGGCCGTACGCACGTAATCCAGGAAATTCCCGGCGGGTTTTGCCTTGAGCGACAGCTTTCCCTTTTCTTCCATGGAGCGTCCGCCTCCCATCGACCATCCGTTTGGACCATTCTAGCCCGTGCGTGCACCCAAAAGCCCACGGCGACGAGGCGCGGGCGAAAGAAACCCCCGGCTCCCGCTAGGGAACCGGGGGCCTGGACATGCTCTCGACGAGGGACGCACACACTATGCACCCGTCCCCACAAGTACGTTAGTCGTTGAGACCGGCGTCGTCGATGATGGCCTTGAGGGCGGCGGCGGACTTCTGGAACTCGGCGTTCTCATCATCGGACAGGGCGACGGGAACGCGCGTCACCACGCCGTTGCGGCCGATGACGGTCGGCACGGAGATGCACAGGTCGTTGAGTCCGTACTCTCCCACCATGAGGCTGGATACCGGCAGGACCGTGTCCTCATCGCGCATGATGGCGGTGCAAATGCGACGCACGCTCATGGCGATGCCGTAATAGGTGGCGCGCTTCTTCTCGATGATCTCGTAGGCGCTGTTCTTCACATCATCGGCGATACGAGCCTCCGCGGCCTTATGGTCAAAATGACCGTGCAGCTCACAGTAATCATTCAGCGGCACGCCGGCGACCGTGGCGCTGGACCAAGCGGCGACCTCGGAATCGCCGTGCTCACCCACGATGTAGGCATGAACGTCGCGCGGATCGACGCTCAAGTGCTCCCCCAACATGTACTTGAGGCGGGCGGTGTCGAGTACGGTGCCCGAGCCGATGACCTGGCGCTCGGGCAGGCCGCTCATCTTGATGGCGGCGTACGTGAGAACGTCGACCGGGTTGGAGACGATCAGCAGGATGCCGTTGAAGCCGCTCTCGCGGATCTGGGGGATGATGCTGCCGAAGATGGCGACGTTCTTGTTAACGAGGTCGAGGCGGGTCTCGCCGGGCTTCTGGGCGGCACCGGCGGTAACGACGATGACGGCGGCGTCTGAGACGTCGGAGTAGTCGCCGGCGTAGATCTTCATGGGGCTGCCGAAGGAGACGCCGTGGGCGATGTCGAGAGCCTCGCCCTCAGCGCGGTTGCGGTCGACGTCGATGAGGACCATCTCGGTGAAGAGGCCGCTTTGCATAAGGGCGAATGCCGAGGACGAGCCGACGAACCCGCAGCCAATCACGGCGACTTTACGATCGTTAACCATGTGAATACTTCCTTTCCAATGCTCGACCCATGCGAGCAATTACCAATTACGTTATTTGCGACACTTCACGGTACCACTCGACACGTTCGCCGAATTTGCACTTGTGAAAACTTGCAAAACCGATTATAAGACATGCCCCCGCTGGGACCTACCCTAAAATACCCGCCTCCTCGATGGCGGAGACGGCGCGCTCGAGGCCCTCAGGCGGCAGAACGAGCGCCATACGGACATACCCCTCGCCGTGGGGCCCAAAGCTTGCACCGGGCGTCACGATAACCCCGGCCTTCTCCATGAGCTCCTCGCAAAATGCCATCGAATCGGTACGGCCACCGGGCAACTTGACCCATACGAACATGGAGCCATGCGCGTTGGGGCGCTCCCAACCCAGGCGCTCGAGGCCATCGCACAGGGCGTCGCGACGTTCCTGATACGTGAGGCGCTGTTCCTCAACTTCCTCAAGTGGTCCGGTGAGCGCGGCGATGGCGGCTTTCTGGATGGGCAGGAACATGCCGAAGTCGATCTGGCTACGCAATTTGGCAAAGGCGGCGACCACATCGGGGCGACCCACCAAAAAGCCGATGCGCGCGCCCGTGACGTTGAACGATTTGGAAAGCGAGAAGAACTCCACGCCAACCTCGAGCGCGCCGGGATGCGCGAGGAACGTGCCGCCGCGCGGGCCGTCGAAGACGATGTCGGAGTAGGCGTTGTCGTGGACGATGAGCAGGTCGTGCTCGCGCGCGAACGCGATGATCTCGTCGTAGAGGGCATCGTTGCCCACAGACCCCACGGGGTTTGCCGGAAGGGAGACGATCATGTACTTGGCGCGGTCCGCCACCGCGGGGTCGATGCCCGCCACGTACGGCAGGAAATCATGCTCGGCATCGAGCGGGTAATAGGCGAGCTCGGCGTCGGCGATCTTAGCGCCCGCCTCGAAGACGGGATAGCACGGATCGGGTACGAGAATGGTATCGCCCGGGTCGAGCAAGGCGAGGCCCAAATGCCCCACGCCCTCCTGCGTGCCATTGCACGAGGCTACCATGTCGGGCGTGATGCCCTCGACGCCAAAACGACGGGCATAGTAGTCGCACACCGCCTGCTTGAGCTCAGGCACGTCGCGCAGGGAGTACTTCCACATCTGCGGATCTTGAGCGGCCTCGGTCAACGCCTCCACGACATGCGGGTACGGGGCGAAATCAGGCGTACCCACAGAAAGGTTGTAGATCGTACGGCCCCGTTCCTCGAGGGCGACGCGGCGGGCGTTGAGGGAGGAAAACACCTCGGCGCCAAAGCGGTCGAGACGGCTTGAGAACTGCATGAACTGGTCCTTTCTCGTGCGCAGCGGTTGCATGTCGTGCGCCTTCGGGGCGTTCGATCTCATGCGGTGCCGCGCGCCTACTCAAGGGCGACGGCCGACGCACGGACGCGAGGCCCCGTGACGGGATCGGCAACCCCACCACGTTGGGCGCTTCATCCATTATGCGCCTGTTGCCCCCAGAGGGGAACGAACGGGGAAAATAAGGCCCCGCCGAACGATTCGACGAGGCCAAAACGCGGTTCCACTGGACAATGAGCATGGCCGGGCCCGATAGCCACCAAGGGTCGAAACTAGCGTCCCGCTACTTGACCTGACGGACCTCGATATTCTTCTCGTACTCCTCAACATGGGCGAAGTCGCCCAGTCCGGCACACTCGACCACATTGGCGCCCGTCGCCATCGAACGGCGCAGCGCGTCCTCCACGCGGTCGCGCTCGGCAAACCAAATGGAAAGGAAGGCAGCGAGCGAGGAGTCGCCGGCGCACACCGTGGAGCGGACTTCCACATCGAAGGTGCGGTTGGAGAACCACAAGTGCTCCCCATTTGAGAAATACGCTCCGGCACCACCAAGCGTGAGCAGAACGTTTTGCGCGCCACGAGCATGCAGCTCCGCCATAGCGTCCGCCACGGAGGCATCATCACCGGCGGTGACGTCGATACCGAAGATGTCGCGAAGCTCGTCATCGTTCGGCTTGATGAGCAGCGGCTCGAGCTCGAGAAGTTCAGCGAGCTGAGGGCTCGAGATGTCGAGTACGAATTGGGCGCCCTTCGCGCGAACGCGCTCGATGGCGCCGCGCAGGAAGCCCTCGGAAGCATTCGGCGGCAGCGAACCCGAGATCACCAGGCAGTCGAGGTCCTCAAGCCCGCTGATAAGGTCGAACATGGCCTGCTCGTCCGCCGCGGTGATCGCGGCACCGGCGTTCACCATGTTGTACTCGGTATCGGGGCCGGCATTTAAAAAGACGTTCACGCGCGTGATGCCCTCGGTCCAAACAGGCTTGACGCCGACGCCGAGCTCACGCGCGCCCTCGACGATGTAGCGGCCGGAGAATCCAGCGAAGAAACCCAGAATCGCCGTATCGACGCCATAGTGGTCGAGGGTGAATGAGACGTTGAGGCCCTTGCCGTTGGGCGTGTACACGGCATCGCGCGTGCGGGTGACCGTATTTGGCTGCAGGCCATCGCAGCAGATGTTGTAGTCGATGGCCGGATTGGGAGTGAGAGTGTAGATCATGTGCCGCCCCTTTCTTACGACCTCGGGCACAGAGGGCAATGAATGAGAAGGTCGGCGGCGCGGTGAGGTGCGCCGCCGACCGACAGGCAAGCGTTGCGAGGAAGTCCTACGCCAGTCGCTCGTTGATAAGACCGGCGACCTTCGCGGGATCGTCCTCGGCCTTGCAGGCGGCGCGGAAGACATCGTCGGTCAGGGCCGTGGCGACCTTGGAAAGGATCTGTAGGTGAGCGGTGCCCGCCTGGGACTCCGGCACGAGCAGGGCGATGGCGCAGGTCACAGGAGCGCCGTCCATGGTATCCCACGCGGCGACACCATCTGCGGCCTTGAGCACGACCACCGCGGGACGCACCACCGCATCGGTCTTGGCATGCGGGATGGCGTAACCATCGACCATGCCCGTGGTTCCCTCGGACTCGCGCTTGAGGAACGCGGCGAGCAGGGCATCGGAGTCGCTGGCGATACCAGCCTCGACAGCGTGGGCGGTGATCGCCTTAAGGGCACCGTCGCGGTCAAGATCGGTGGCGGACAGGACATCGGAGTCCTTCACAAAGCCCTCGGAGTCGTCGGCGTCAACGGGAACCTCAGCAGGGGCTTCAGCCGCCTCAGCGGTAGCGTCGACAGGAGCGGGGGCATCGTTGACCGCCACCTCGGCCGTGGCTTCACGCTGGGCCTTCGTCCACTCGGCCTTCTTGAACGCGGTGAACAGGATGCCGCCCACGACCGTGCCGGCGAGGATGGCGAGGACCCACTGCAGGCCGCCATCGACCACGGGCAGGACCAAGAAGCCGCCATGCGGAGCGGGCACGTGAACGCCCAAGAGCAGGGTAAGCACGGAAGCAATCGCCGCGGAGAGCATCGTGATGGGCATGACCGGCCAGATGTTCTTGGTCATGAACGGAATGGCGCCCTCAGTGATGTGCGTGCAGCCCAAGATGATATTGACGATGCCGGCATCGTGGTCCTCCTGGGAGAAGTACTTCTTGCCGGCAATGACGGCGAAACTCGTGACCAGCGGCGGAACGATGCAGGCAGCGGAAACGGCAGCCATGAACGCGGTGCCGTCGGCGTACTCCGCGGTGCCCACGCCAGCCTCGAGGCCGGCGCCCAGCAGCATGGTGCCGGTCACGTAGGCCGCCTTGTTGACCGGGCCACCCATGTCGACGGCGCACATGCAGCCGATGGCGATACCCAGCGGAATGGCGCCGGCGTGCTGCAGACTACGCAGAAAGTCCATCATGGCGTTGTTGATGGTAACCATCGGACCGGAGATGCCGAGCATCACGAGACCGACGATGAGCGTCGAGAACAACGGGTACAGGAAAATCGCCTTCAAGCCGTTGAGGTTGGCGGGCAGCTTGGCGAAGACCTTCTCGAGCAGCAGGATGACATAGCCGGCGAGGAAGCCGCCCACGATACCGCCGAGGAAGCCGAAGCCCACGCCGGAGCCGCCGGCGTCGATGAGGCCGGTCGCGGGGTTCACGGGAAGACCCTGGATGGCGATCATGCCGGCCACGAAGCCGGGGACGAGCGCCGGGCGCTTGCCGATGGACTCGGCGATGTAGGCGGCGAGCACAGGAACCATGAGGTTCATGGCGGTGCCGCCGATGGTCTTGAGCATCGCGGCGAACGTGTTGTAGTCGGCCGCGGTGGAGTCGAACGAGGTGATGCCCCACAGGAACGAGATGGCCGTGAGGACACCGCCGGCGACGACGAACACCAACATGTGGGACACGCCGTTCATGAGGTGCTTGTAGAGCTGATGGCCAATCGATTCCTTCTCGGCCTCAGCGGTCTCGGCGACGGCGACCGCAGCCGCAGCGGCGGGATCGGCTTTGGCGGCGAGGGCTGCGTCGATCAGGGCTCCGGCGGGCTCGACGGCAATCGCCTTAGAGACGCCAACGGAAACCATGGGCTTACCGGCGAAACGCTCGGCCTGGACGTCCTTGTCGGCGGCGACCACGACGGCGCGTGCGGCCGCGATCTCCGCCTGGGTCAACTCGTTCTCGACGCCCACCTGACCGTGGGTCTCGACCTTGATGGTAAGGCCGCGCTCGGCCGCAGCCTTCTCGAGCGCCTCCTTCGCCATGAAGGTGTGGGCAATGCCCGTGGGGCAGCCTGTGGCAGCGATGATGTCGTACTTCTCTGCCATGTTCCCTCCCTACTTCTCGTGCACCCCTTCGGTGCTTTCTGACAGCTTCAATCTACCATGCAGCGGTTTGATTGGTTTCTTTCATATATTAAATCTTCTGTGAAAGGTATTTCAACAGCCGTGAACGGCAAGAATCTTCCATTTACGGCATTGTTAATGAAAGAAATCAGTCATTGGGTATCATAAAGGAAAGGCAACCCCCTAAGGAGAGTCATGACCGCCCAAGATCTTCCGAGCGCACTCCCGCTCATCACCTCAAGCCGTCGCTTCCTCGACAGCGAGCAGCGCATCGTCGACTTCATCTTGGCCAACCCCGATCGCGCGCCCCAGATGACCTCGGCGCAGCTCGCCCGTGCCAGCAGCACGTCCGAGGCGTCCGTGTCCCGCCTCTGCAGGAAGCTCGGCTTTAAGAATTTCCGCTCGTTCCAGTTTTCCCTTGCCCGCGACCTCGCTGTCCAGGACGATGAGCAGGTCACGCGCGAGGTCTCGCTCGGCGACTTCGCCCAATCGCTCGCGAACATCAAAAACGCCAAGCAGCTCGAGATCGCCTCGACGCTCGACGCGCTCGATGAGGCGACCATGCGCCGCGTGGTCGACC
>NZ_DAWDUX010000015.1:16213-35187 GCF_052346665.1 Collinsella sp. | reverse complement strand
CGCGATCAAATTCGGCCAGCTCGGCATCAGGAGCGTGGCGAACACGATCACGGAGAGCTCGACCTCGCTCGCCCTCACCATGCGCGAGAACGACGTGCTCGTCCTGATCTCCAACTCGGGAAAGTCGCAGAGACTCGAACGCATCGCCCACGCGGCAAAGCGCGGCGGTGCCACAGTAATCCTCATCTGCGGCAACAGTCACGCCCCGCTCGCGCGCCTCGCGGACATCGTGCTGCGCACCGTCAACTACGAGGCGCTCCTCACCACCGTGGACTTCACCTTCTCCAAGATCTCCGCCACCCTCATCATCGAGGTCATCTACAGCTTCCTGCTCTCGGTGCTGCCCGGCGCGCGCGATGCCATCAGCGGCTACGAGGAGCTTATCCAGCCCGACAAGGAGATGGAGTAAGTCGAGCGCGGTCCCTATGTCAGACTATCGATCTCCTCGAGCCAAAGGGCTGCGGAGGCGTCGCTGGGCATGCGCCAGTCGCCGCGCGGGCTCACGCTCACCGAGCCGACCTTGGGGCCGTCGGGCAGGCAGCTGCGCTTGAACTGCTGGGCGAAGAAGCGGCGGTAGAACGTCCGCAGCCAATACAGGATCGTCGCCGGCTCGTAGGCGGGCGCGGCGCCCGCCACCGGGCCGCCATCCGCGGGCGTGGCGAACGTGCGGCACGCCATGCGGTAGATCTTGCCCGGTGCGAACCCATGGCGCAGCATGTGGTAGAGGAAGAAGTCGTGCAGCTCGTAGGGACCCACCAGATCCTCGGTGCGCTGTGCGATCTCGCCGTCGCCCGTGGGCGGCAAAAGCTCCGGCGACACCGGCGTGTCGAGCACGTCGCGCAGGGTCACCGCGGTCTCGCCGCCAAAGACATCGGCCGCGTATGCCACGAGATGGCGCACAAGCGTCTTGGGCACGCCCGCGTTGACGCCGTACATGCTCATGTGGTCAGCGTTGTACGTGGCCCATCCGAGCGCGAGCTCCGAGAGGTCGCCCGTGCCGATGACGAAGCCGCCGACCTCATTGGAGAGGTCCATGAGGATTTGCGTGCGCTCACGCGCCTGGGCGTTCTCGTAGGTGACGTCGGTCACGCTCGGGTCGTGGCCGATGTCGGCGAAGTGGCGGCTCACCGCCTCACCGATGGTAATGGTGCGGAAGTCGACGCCGAGGTGCTCGGCAAGGCACTCGGCGTTGGACTTGGTGCGGCTCGTGGTGCCAAAGCCCGGCATGGACACGGCGTGGACGCCGGAGCGCGGCAGCCCCAGCGCGTCGAAGGCGCGCACCGTGACCAGCAGGGCGAGCGTCGAGTCGAGACCACCGGACAGGCCGATCACCGCATGCTTGGTGAACGTGTGCGCCAGGCGCGTCTTGAGGCCGGCCGCCTGCAGGTTGAAGATCGTCTCGCAGCGCTCGGCTCGCTCGGCCTCGCCCGCGGGCACGAACGGAGTGCGCGGCGCGATGCGCGAGGTCTCGAGCGCAGAACGCGTGATGGGGTAGGCGCGCACCGGTGACAAGCCGTCCATCTCGGCGGCCTGCTCCGGGGTCGGGCGGGTTCCATCGTCGCCGACGGCGAAGGTGCAGGACAAGACGGCCTGCCCCATCTTGGTCGCCGGGTCGAGCATGCCGCCCATGCCGCCAAAGGAGAAGCTCACCTCGCGACAAGGGGCTTCCTCACCCGCCGGGCGCGCCCACGTGTTCGAACGGCGGCGCTCGGCGACCAGCATGTCGAGGTCTACATCGGCCACGGCCATGTCGCGCGTGAACAGCTCAGTGCGGGCGAGCAGGGATCCGTTCTCGGCGATGAGGTTCTCACCCGCGAAGACGAGGTCGGTGGTGGACTCGCCCTCCCCCGCGTTGGCGTAGGCGTAGGCGCTGTACAGACGGGCGGACTGGCCGCGCACGAGGTCGTGACGGTACGCGGATTTGCCGATCACCTCGTCACTCGCACTGAGGTTCAAGATCACGGTCGCCCCGCCATCGAGCGCCATCGACGTGGAAGGCGGATTGGGAACCCAGAGGTCCTCGCAGATCTCGACCCCGATCGCCACGTCCGAACACCCCTCGTCCACGCAGCGATACACGAGCCCCGCGCCGAGGGGAACCATCCGATGGGCGATGGGACGCATCATGAAATACGGTCCCGAAGGTGCCGGTGTGAACCAGCGACCCTCGTAGAACTCTCGGTAGTTGGGCAGGTGGGTCTTGGCGGTCATGCCGAGCAGCTGGCCCGCGCAGCAGCAGGCGGCGCAGTTGTAGATGCTCTCCCCACTCGCATACGGCATGCCCACCGTGTAGAACACGGGCAGCTCGCACGTCCGCTCGAGCAGCCAAGCGAGGGCGTTCTCGCATGCGCGCAGTAAAGCGCGATCATGGAAGAGGTCAGCGCAGGTATACCCCGTGAGGCACAGCTCGGGCAATACGAGGACGCGCACGCCCTCATCGGCCGCGCGCCACACGCACGAGAGGATCGCCTCGGCGTTGGCCCTCACGTCGCCCACGCGCACCTCGGGTGTCGCCGCCGCGATGCGAAGGAACCCGTCGCCGGCGTCCGTGGTGGCCATCTCGGCGCCTGCAAGCTTCAACTCGTCCATGCGAGCCTCCTGAACTGTCCTCGGTTCATATGCGTTTCATTGTACCCGCTGTCCTCGCCGATCGCCCGTGCCAAACCCGCGCGCCGGCGTGCGCCGTCGGCCGCTAGACGCGGTTGGGGCGCCGCGGCGCAAATAGCGGGCCCGCGACCCTGGTGTACACGACCAGCCAGGCCATAGAAGCGCAAAAACCGCCTATCACGTCCGAAGCGTAGTGCACTCCCAGGTAGACGCGGGAAAACCCCACGGCAACGACCATGAGGGCAAGGACGACGCACAGCGCGGCGCGCAGACGACGATCATCGACAAAGCGCCAGGTGAGCCACATGAGGAGGCCGAAAAACGCCATGGCCGCCATCGAATGCCCCGAGGGGAAGCTGAATCCACCGATATCGACCAGCCTGAGGGAGATGTCGGGGCGCGGGCGCTGTATGGCGAACTTGAGCGCTTGGTTCAGGACGGTCGAGCACGCCAGATTGACCGCGCAGAACACCCCCACGCCCTTATGACCGCGCGCCCGGGCGCCCAGGGAAATCACGAAGATGCAGGCGATGAGTGGGACCGGGGTGACCAGGAACGAAACGACCTCCATGATGGGCGTCAACCATGCGGCGCGCACATGGTCGACCATGAGCGCGATAGCCGCTCGGTCGAGGGCCATGATCTCCCCTGCCAACACGCGGTTGAGCAAGACGAGAAACACCAGCAGGCAGAGCACCATGATCGCCGTGCGACGATTCGACATCACGAGCGAGCACAGGCGGGCACCCATGGTCCCCTCGTGCAAAGGGCCATCATCGTGCGAGGGCTCGTCGATGAGACGCGTCCGCTTTTCCTCAACCATCCTGCCTCCAGGGGGGCCACGCCCGCCGAACATGTTGTGCCGTTTCCATGGCGGCATTGTACCCGCGCAGGGCGACAATCAGCGGCCTTTCGCCAAACCCACAGCTCCCACGGGCATTTGACGAATGTCCGGACGAATCTCTATTATCGAACAAAGGTTCTGGAACACACGTTCGAAGGGAGACACATGGGAGAGCGCACCTATATCTGCATCGACCTCAAGACGTTCTACGCCTCCGTCGAATGCGCCGCCCGCGGGCTCGACCCGTTCACGCAGAATCTCGTGGTGGCCGACACCACACGAGGGCGTTCGACCATTTGCCTGGCCATCAGCCCCGCGATGAAGAAACTCGGCATCCGCAATCGCTGTCGACTCTTCGAGATCCCTCAGCACGTTGACTACGTGGCCGCCAAGCCCCGCATGCGTCACTACATGGAGATCTCGGCACGCATATACGGCATCTACCTCGAGTACGTGAGCCCACTCGACATCCATGTGTATTCCATCGACGAATGCTTCATCGACGCCACCCCCTACCTTTCACTCTACGGGCTCACCGCGCGCGAGTTCGCCGATGAGCTGCGCAGCGCGGTGCTTGCCCGTACGGGCGTCACCGCCACCGCCGGCATCGGACCCAACCTCTTCCTCGCCAAGGTCGCCCTCGACATCACCGCCAAGCACGACCCAGATGGCATCGGCATCCTCGACGAGGAGCGATTCCGGGCGGAGGTCTGGAGGCACCGCCCCATCACGGACATTTGGGGCATAGGCCCGGGCATAGCGGAGCGCCTCTCCAAGTACCGCGTGCACGACCTCATGGGCATCGCTGCGCTCGACGAGCGGATCTTGTACCGCGAATTCGGCGTGAACGCAGAGTATCTCATCGACCATGCGCACGGCGTGGAGCCGTGCACTATCGCCGAGATACAGGCGTACCGCCCGCAGGCGACCTCGATGGTGAACGGCCAGGTGCTGGCACGAAACTATAGTTATAGCGAAGGGCTCACCATCCTTCGCGAGATGGTCGACGCGTCCGTGCTCGATTTGGTGGACCGGGGCGTCGTGGCGAGCTCCATATCACTGTACGTGGGCTACGGCAGCGAGGCGCGCGAAGTCCGACGACTGGACGCGAGCGGCAGCGCATCGTACCGCGACGGCTGCGGTAACCGGCGCAGCAGCACGGCCGAGGACATCCCGCGAAGGACCTCGCGGCCGCAGCACAGCGCGGCAACGACGGGGATGGCGGCAGCGGGGACTCGCGATCTCATAACCGAGAACGAGCCGCGCGGGACCCTTATCACCGGCGAACATGGCACGCGGCGCGTGGGTGGCAAGGGCGGCTACGCGCACGCAGGCAAGCAGCGAAAGCTCGGTGAGCGCACCAACTCGCGCAAGAAGCTCATGGCCCATTTCGAATCCCTCTACGCCGAATCCGTCGACCCTCGACGGCCCATCAAACGCGTCAATATCGGTTTTGGCGACTTGCTGCCCGAGGAACTCGCGACCATCGACCTATTCACCGATGTCGAGGCCGAGGCACGCGAACGCGACCTGCAAAAGACGATCATCGACGTCAAAGGTCGCTATGGAAAGAACGCCCTGGTGAAGGGCAGGAGCTTGCGCCCGGAGGCTACGGGGCGGGAGCGCAACGACCAAGTTGGAGGACATCATGCATGACGACATGCGCCCAGACGCGGCAGGCTTGACGGCGAACGGCCGACCGCGCGCCAGCCGCGCTTCGCAGTTCATGCCCTTTGCGGCGCTCACCGGATACTATGAGCTCGCGCGGCAGCAGGAACGCATCACCGAGCCGCGCCATGAGCTCACCGACGAAGAGGCCCTGGAGCTCTCCCGTACCATCATGCAGGTGAAGAAGGGCGACCTAGTACGCGTGACCTATTACGACTGGGATGCCTACCACACGGTCTCGGGCGTGGTAGCCCATATCGATTTCGCCTATCGAAGGCTGCAGGTCGTGAAAACCGTCATAGGATTCGACGACATCCTCGCCATCAAGCGGTAACACATGGCGGCGAGGGAGCATCAACCGCATCGAGCGTGCCACAATGGGTGCATGTGTAGGCAACCGCGGAGGGGAACCGCCTGTGAGAAACCACCCCGCGTCGACAGAGGAGGAACCATGGACAACGTGAGAAGCGCAGCGTACCGCACCACGGCGGAAAGCATCATCAAGAAGCTCGCCCTGCGCAACATGATCGGCCACTACTGCGAGACCGCGTCCGACGCCGTCGAGCTCGTCCGCGCGCTCGTCGCTAACGGCGAGAGCGTCACCTGGGGAGGCAGCGTCACGTTCTCCCAAAGCGGTGTGAAAGACGCCCTCACAGCCGACGGCCACCCCATGATCGACCGTATGGCGGCCCATACGCCGGAGGAGCAGGATGAGATGTGGCGTCGGCAGGTGAGCGCGGACTGGTTCTTCATGAGCACGAACGCCATCACGCTCAATGGCGAGCTCGTCAACATCGATGGCAACGCCAACCGCCTCGCTCTGCTGCTGCACGGCCCCAAGCATGTCTGCGTCATCGCGGGCATGAACAAGGTCGTCGCCGACGTGGAGAGCGGCATCAAACGCGTCCACACCGTCGCATGCCCCCTCAACGCCGCACGTCTGCACACAAATACCCCCTGTGAGCTCACCGGCGTCTGCGCCAACTGCCATGCGGAAGGATGCATGTGCTGCCAGGAGGTCATCACGCGCCACTCGCGCCACGAAGGCCGCATCCACGTCATCCTCGTGGGAGAAGACCTCGGCTACTAGCGCATCCCGCCCCGCCACGCGACCCACCCGGTCCCTGGCGAAATGCACCAACCTCGAAAGGACCCCATGAACAACTTCACCTTCTGCTCTCCCACCAAGTTCGTATTCGGCCGTGGCGTCACCGACCACGTGGGCACCGAGCTCGCGGCGGCGGGTCACCGGCGCGCGCTCATCGTCTACGGACAGGGCTCCGTGGTGCGCACGGGAACACTCGACCGCGTAAGGGCATCACTCGACGCGGCGGGTGTCGCGCATGTCGAGCTGGGTGGGGTGCGCCCCAATCCGGAGATTGGGCTTGTGCGCAAGGGATCTGAATTGGCCAAGCACGAGGACGTCGATATCGTGCTGCCCGTGGGCGGCGGATCGGCCATGGACTGCGCCAAGGCCATCGCCGTCGGTGCCTGCTACGACGGCGACCCGTGGGACTTCTGGGCCAAAAAGGCGACGGTCGAGCACTGCCTGCCACTCGCAGCGGTGGTAACCATCCCCGCTTCCGGCTCCGAGGCGTCCAACTCCTGCGTCATCAGCAATGATGCCGAGGGCCTCAAGAGCGGATGCACCAGTGAGCTCATCCGCCCCGCCATCGCCTTTCTCGACCCGGAGCTCACCTTCACCTTGCCTCCATACCAGACGGCGGCGGGCGTCACCGACATGATCGCCCATATCATGGAGCGCTTCTTCTCGGGCGAGCCCGCGGTCGGCGTGACGGACAACATCGCCTGCGGTCTCATCCGCGCCGCGATCGATGCCGCGTGCATCGTGATGGAAGATCCCGAGAACTACGATGCCCGCGCCGAGCTCATGTGGATCGGCACACTCGCCCACAACGGCCTCGCCGGCTGCGGCCTTGGCATCCCCGGCAAGCGCGACGGCGACTGGAGCTGTCACGGACTCGAGCACGAGCTGTCCGCCGTCGATCCGGGTATCACACACGGAGCGGGTCTCGCGGTCGTCTTCCCGGCCTGGATGCGCTACGTGTGGCAGAACCACCCCGAGCGGTTCCTCACGTTCGGCGCCGAAGTCTTCGGCATCGAGCCCGTCGATCCCGAGGTCGACGACCTATCGGACATCGACGAGGAAATCACGCCCGAACGCGCCGTACACGACGCCGTTGAGGCGACCATCGACGAGCTCCAAGAGTTCTTCGTCTCCATGGGTATGCCATCCACCTTGGGCGAACTCGGCATCGAGGAGACCGACATCGATCGACTGATCCGCGGACTGCGCATCAACCGCGGCGAGAGGTTCGGAACGTTCCAGTCGCTCACTCTCGACGATGCACGCGCCATCTACAAGAGCGCCTTGTGATCTCCAATTGAGGCAGGGGGTCATCGTTTCATGAACACGAGCGTGCGGCTGAGCTCCGCTTCACGAGAGAGTTCCGGGGCAAACGTATAGCCCACGTCAAACCGTTGGAGGGCGCTCGCGTCCTCCACGGAGTTCTCGGCCATCCAGCGGACCATGCTGCCACGGGCGATTTTGCTCGCCGTCGCACGCTGAACCGGCTTGCCCGCACGCACGTCCTCGCCAAAGACAATCGTGACGTGCGACGCGCCCTCGGGAAGATGGGGCAGCACCGCTTTCGCGTACTCCACGCTCGCGAGATTCACCACCGTGACGTCTGCGCCCGCCATATCGGGGTCGCATGTCCCCTCGGGCGCGGTCGCGCCGCAGACACTCGCGGCGATGTCAGCGCCCCAATAACCGTAGAGGTCCTTCGCTCCGTCGATCGACAGCTTCGCCGCCATCTCCAGTCGATACGGCTGGACCGCGTCGAAGGGTCTCACGCATCCGTAGAGCGCGGAGAGCACCCACAGGTGAGCCTGCAGCCACTCGAGGGCTTTCGCATCGAGCACGTCGGGTGCCATGCTGCGATACTGGATGCCCACGTACGATGTGATCGCAGGGCAAACCAGACGTGCCACGGCGGCATCCCGCAGCTCGCCTCCATCCATCACGCATCTGAACTCCGCGAGGCGCTCGATGTTCTCGACGAGCAGTTTGTCGTTGACCCGCCAGAGCTCCTTGAGGCCTGCACTCCCCCGCTCATCCTCGATCGTGCGCAACGCACGGACGATTCGCGCGGTCTTCTGCGGGAACGGAGGAATCCCCCGCGGGGCGAATGCGTCGGAGTCGACGCGCATCTGTTTCGCGGGGGAGATGATGACCTGGATCATGGGGGACCTTCCAAGGAGACAGTGCGGCTGCATACCAGGTCCTCATACCCAAAATCCGCACCCGTGAGCGTTTTGGGTCAATTGGCACTCGTCTCCAATTGCGCAGCGGCTAGGCGATGTGGCCCAGGAAGTCCTTGGTCCGCTCTGATGTGGGATGGTCGAAAACCTCCTCCGGCGTGCCCTGCTCCACGATGACGCCGCCGTCCATGAAGATGACGCGATCGGCAACGTCACGGGCGAACTGCATCTCGTGGGTCACCACGATCATGGTCATGCCTTCGCGCGCCAAATCGCGCATGACACCCAGGACATCACGTACGAGCTCGGGGTCGAGAGCACTCGTGGCCTCATCGAATAGCATGACGTGCGGGTTCATCGCCAGTGCTCGAGCGATGGCAACGCGCTGCTGCTGACCACCGGAAAGCTGGGCAGGCATGAAGTCCACGCGGTCGCTGAGCCCGACTTTGGTCAGCTCCTCGACTGCGATGCGCTCCGCTTCCTCCTTACTGCGCTTGAGAACCTTCTGCTGGGCTATCATGACGTTCTTCTTGGCGGAAAGATGCGGGAACAGGTTGAACTGCTGGAATACCATGCCGAGCGTCGACCGCACCTTGTTGATATCCACGCCCTTTTTGGTGATATCCACGCCCTCGACCACGATGGAGCCCTGCGTGGGCGTCTCAAGCAGGTTCACACAGCGCAGCATCGTCGACTTACCGGAACCCGACGGCCCCAGCACCACCACGACCTCACCGCGGTGCACGTCCAGGTCGATTCCACGCAGCACGACGTTGTCGCCATATGCCTTATGCAGGCCGCGGATCCGGACCACAGGCCCCTCCGCAGAGGCGTTAGACGCACCGGATACGTCCACGGTCTTTGCGTTGTCACTCATCTCAAGCACTCCCTACAGGTTCGCGATGTGATCGGCGGGCGTGGGGACCATCGTTCCCGCGCTCTTGGCGGGCTTCTTGCCCTGTGGTCCGGCATTCGTGCCGGCGGTGGCTCCGGTGAGGCGCGCCTCAAGCATGCTCACGAGACGAGCAAGCGGCAGCGTAACCACCAAATAGAACAGAGCGGCAACCACATAAGGCGTGATGGAGCCCGTTGTGGCCACGATCGTCTTGGCGTACATCACGATCTCCATGACGCCCACGGCCGCAAGTAGCGACGTGTCTTTGTACAGCAAAATGAATTCGCTGGTGAGTGTGGGGATCACGTTCCGGAACGTCTGCGGGATGATGATCGACACCATGGTCTGGGTGGCACTCATGCCCAGCGAACGGGCCGCCTCGGACTGTCCCTTGGGGATGGACTGGATACCGGCGCGAAAGATCTCACACAGGTAGGCGGCGGAATTCATGGCCATGACGATGACGCCGAGCGTGTAGTTGTCGATATTGACACCTGCAAGCGGCAAGCCGAAGAACGCAATGTAAATCTGCAGGAACGCCGGCGTGCCACGGATGATGTTCACGTAGACGCCCGCGATGGCGCGCAGGATGCGCGACTTGGAGATACGCATGAGCGCGAACATGAAGCCAAAGGGAATGGCGAGCGGGAACGCCACCAGCACGATGGCGACGGACATCAGAAAGCCGGAGAAGATGATGGGCAGGCTGCTCACAATGAGCACCGGATTGAAGAACAGGCGCAAAAACGTGTTCGAATTCCACGCCTCGACCCATGCCTGGTCCTCGAGAAAGGCCTTGAACTGGTCGAACGGGGTCACGCCCTTGACCTCGACCGCGGGGATTCCCTCCACATCGTGCTCGGTGCCGTCGGCGAGCGTGTACGTGCCCTCGCAGAGCATCTCGCCGCCAGCGGCAGGGAACACCACGTCGTACAGCTCGACACGGAAGAACCGACCCGCGGGTGCCGCCTCGGGAAACGTCAGGACGAGCGTCTCCCCATTCGTCTCGATATCAGGCTCGATGAACTCGCGATCCATGAGGTCCTCGCCCGAGAGCATCGTCACGCGCAGATCATCGGTGGTGAACGTCGAGCCATCGGGCACGGTGAGCGAAAGACCGGCAACGGCCTCATCGGTGTCTGCCTGCACCTCCCAGGTGATACGCGTTTCCGTACCACCGAGCACGTCACTGCCGGAATCCCCGTTGGGGCGGCAGGTGAGCTTCTGGACCTCCAAGGCATGAGCGGGTCGCGGCACGGCGCATACAGCCGCCAACGCGACGAGCACGGCGCAGCACGGCAACATCGCGTGCGTGGCCCAGCGAATGACGCGGGTCAGCCCCGCATTCCCCGTCGACGCGCAATGCCGTCCGGTGTTCTCCATGGTTCTCCCCTTCCTCCGCCCACGTCACGGTGCGCTCATGGCGCTTCCGATCTAAGGGCGCTCCAGATACCAGACAAGCCCTCCCCGCACATACGGGAAGGGCTCGCGTTGATGCGGCGCGGGTGCGCTACTTGATGTTGTACTTCTCCATGAGGGCGTCGACGGTTCCATCCTCGGTGAGCTTGGCAATGGACTCGTTGATGGCATCCTTGAGCGCGGTGTTGTCCTTGTTGACGGCGATAGCATACTCCTCGCCCGTGGAGACCTGCTTGATGACCTGCTCGTTGCTGAAGGAGGTTGCGACCAGCTGAGCGGCAACGGAGCGGTTGGTCACCAGCGCGTCGGCCTGATCGGACTGGACGGCGGCGAAGCAGTCGGTGGCGTTCTTGAACGGGACGAGGGTCGCGTTGGGGAAGTTCTCCTTGGCAAAGGCCTCGGCGGTGGAGCCAGACTGGACGGCGATCTTGACACCCTCGGCGTCCAGCGCCTCAGCGTAGTTGTCGCCAGTGATGTCGGCGTTGTCCGCCATGGTCACGATGGCCTGATCGTCCATGTAGTAGGAATCGGTGAAGTCGACCTCGTCCTCACGCTCGGGCGTGGCGGTGATGGCGGCAATGCCGATGTCGTACTTCGCGCCGGAGGCGACACCGGGCACGATGGTGTCGAAGTCGACGTTCTCGATCTGGAGGTCGAGGCCGAGGTCGTCGGCGATGGCCTGGGCGAGCTCGAGGTCGAAGCCCTTATACTCGCCGTCTTCCATGTACTCGAACGGCTCGTACTCGGCGGACGTGCCGATGGTCAGCTTGCCGTCGGAAACAAGGGTGTAGCCCTCATCGGTCGCGGCGTCGGCGGCGGCGGAACCCGCTGCCGGGGCGCCAGATCCGCCACAACCGGTGAGCGCCAAGGCGCCAGTCATCGCAATCGCGACGGTCAACGCGCCAAGCTTCTTCTTCAACATGATTGCATCCCTTTCCCTCTTTTGTGCATACAAGCAGATGCTTGGTGAAGGAGTATACGCTTTACCGTATGAGAGAAACCATTACATGCAGAATATTTCTCAATTGTTACCGTTCTATGTAATCCGATGAGACAATAAGCTCAGTTTATGCATGATGCAATTGGGGACGTACCCCAAGTGCACCAAATGGCTACTCGGCGGGCGGTTCCTCCACGGGGGCGGCATCGTCGTCTGCGAGCGCCTCGACCTCGGCGCGTTTTCCGCCCAGGGCCGTCACACGACGCACCGAGCAGGCATCCCCCTCACCCTCGGAGTCCTTGACGTAGCTCAATGCAACCTCATCTCCCACGTGGTAGCGCACGATATCGACCAGGCCGGGAAGAGCAACGTCGTAGATGGAATCATCGCCCTCAAGGGTGAGATAGAAGTGCGAATTACCATCGATGACTGCTTGGGCCATGGACGCGACTCTGCCAGTGACCTCGACCTCCGCGCCAGACGCCGCCGCCTCATCCTCGGAAAGCGCACCGGAAGAGGCGAGCATCTGCAGGTAGCTCTCCTGCGTGGTTGCAACCGTGGATCCCGTCGCCACGCTCTGGTAATGCTCGACGTTGATCATGGCGTACATCTTCACCAAGCCCGCATTGTCCTTGAGCGCCATGAAGTACGTGGGCTGCCCCGCCACATTCAGCAGCAACGGATAGGTCGCCTCATATTTGAGGTTCTGGACCTGCCCCTCGGCGCTCGCCTGGGCGGAGTCCTCGGTGGCACCGGCGACGGGGTAGTAATGCGACTCACCCGTGCGCTGATTGACGAGGATGAAGCCCACGTTGGAGCTATCGGCGGTCACCGAGCTCACACCCGTGTACAGGTAGATGTCATCACCCTGCGCCAAGTAGTTGTACCCAAGCTCGCCATCGCTGCCCTGCGTAGTGCGCACCACGCCCTGCTGCCCGAGCCAGGAATTGAGCCATCCACCTCTGTAGGCACCGCTCCAATTGTACTGCTCGATGATGAGATCGCTCGGGTAAGCGCGGTCCACCCACGTGGGGCAATCCTCGATGGCATGGTCCTCGGTCTCGCCCGTGCAGGCGTTCACCAGCACCACCCGTTGTATCGTCGTGCCTTCGAACAGGCCGATGGTACGCCTCTGAACGGGAAACACCCACCAAGGTGTGCCATCCTCATCAAGCTCAAAGGACTTCTGGTCGAACATGTACGTTGGATACTTGAGTTGCACGTAGCGGTCGATATTGCGCGCGAGCGGCTCGCTCTCGGAGTAACGAATGGGTTCCTCCAGACGAACGACCTCGGCTTCCTGCGTGACCATATCGACCAAGACATACGCCGGGATGCCGTCGCCACGGTGGCTCAACCACTTGAAGAGGTCGGCATAGGTGAGCGGACTCACGCGTACCGGACGCCCCTGGTAATTGATCTGACTGTACGCGGGACTGATCTCGAACTGGCTCACGAACTCAGGGATCGATCCCATAGCGCGCGAGCCGAGCAGCTGAGCGGACGCGCGGTCGATAACGGGAACATCCGCATAGTCGACTTCCTCGATATCCTCGGCGAAATTACCCTCGGTGGTCTTGAGGACCGAGGCGAAGCGCTCGGCGTTACCCGGGATGAACGGCTCGCCCATAATCAGGCCGATGAAGAACGCCGCGACCACCGCAACTGGAATCAGGGCGAGACGGTTGAACAACGAGGAGCGGTGCTCAGAGCGCAAACCGAACACTTTGAGCCCCACGAAGCAGACGATCGAAATGAGGATGATCCAGTTCCACACACGAGGACTGTGGATATTGAGTGCGGGATGGAACCACCAATATGCGATCAGCGCCGCAATGCCAAGGACGACGAGCATGACGATGAGCGCCGTGCGACTCCACGTGGCAAGGCGTTCCATGAACGGCGGCACGGGGATATCGATGTGCGACCCCTTGGCCCTTTTCTTGCGGGCGGCCTTCTTGCGCTCGCGGGCGGACTTGGGCTCGACATGCCCACGACCGGCACCCTTCTTCCCGCCCCTGCCCGAGGCGTCCGCGCCGTCGGGCGAGGCGTCCTCCACCTCGACCTCAACATCGATGGGGTCCTCGCCGCTCGGCACCTCCACACCGGCACGCCTCAGCATGTCCAGAATCTCATCGTGGTTCATCGGGAAATCAATCCTTCCGCATACAGACAACGGTACGGATGATACCCAGTTCACCGAGGCCCCAACGCGACCCAAGCCTCCGCGAGCGATGCCCGCTGCGCGAAGGGCGGCACGCCAACCGGGGCGGGGCTCCATCCACCTACCCATGTTTCCATGAAAAAATGCCTCCCCTCGCGGGCGGAACAGCAATCAGGCAAGGGCCGGCGGCGGAGAACTTGACCTGAACCCGACTTCAAGGGATAACCTTTTGCAGACACATCACGCCGGGAACCGCGCATGCGGGACCCCGCGCGCCGTATGGCAGTCCGCACACGCAAGGAGCCGCGCATGTCCCAACGCAACGTTCAAAAGCTCGAGAAGCCCGCCGTCCAGCGCACGCTGCGCCGGTTTTGGGAAGTCACCCGCATGAAGCCGGGCGCGGCGTTCCTCGCCGTATTCACCTCCATCGCCTACGTGGCGCTGCTCATCTTCGTGAACACCTGGGTGATGGGCCTCATCGTGGACCGCGTCCAGGCCTCCCCCGTCGCGGCGGACCAGGTGTGGGAGGTCTTTGGCCCCTACATCCTGGCTCTGCTGCTCGTGAACCTCGTAGGGCAAGTCTGCTCCAAGCTGCAGGACTACGCCGTCTACAAGATGCAGATCAACGGCAACTACCACCTCGCACGCCTGTGCTTCGACACGCTCTCGAACCAATCCATGACCTTCCACACGAGCCGCTTCGGCGGGGCGCTGGTGAGCCAGACGAGCAAGTTCATGAGCGGCTACACGCAGATGGTCGATGTCGTGGTGTACTCGCTCATCCCCACCATCGCGAGCACCGCCTGCACCTTCATCGCACTCGCGCCCGCCGTGCCCGCCTATGCCGCGGCGCTCGCCGTGATGCTCGTGATATACGTGATCGTGGCCACGCGCATGTACCAGCGGATCCTGCCGCTATCCGCCGCCACCGCCAAGGCGCAGAACCGTCTCTCCGGCGTGCTCTCAGACGCGGTCACGAACATCCTCGCCGTCAAGACCTGCGGCCGCGAGGACTTCGAGAAGGAGCTTTTCGACGAGGCGGACCTCGCGGCCATGCAGGCCGAGAGCCGCTCCATGCGCGCCACCATGCAGCGCGGGTTCACCACAAGCGGCATCATCACCGTGATCATGCTCATCGTGTCCATCTTCGTGGCGGGCGGCAACGCCTGGTTCGGCATCTCGGGCGGCATGCTCGTCATGATGTTCTCCTACACCTACCAGCTGTCCATGCGCTTCAACTACATCAACTCGATGATGCAGCGCATGAACCGCGCCATCGGCGACGCGAGCGAGATGGCGCGCATCCTGGACGAGCCGCGCCTGGTGGAGGACGCGCCGGGCGCCCCGGACCTCGCGGTGCGCGAGGGTGCCATCGACTTTGAGCACCTCGGCTTCTCCTATACGGACGCCGCCGAGGGGGACCGCGTGTTCACCGACCTCAACCTGCATATCCCGGCGGGACAGCGCGTGGGCCTGGTGGGCCGCTCCGGCTCGGGCAAGACGACCCTCACCAAGCTGTTGCTGCGCCTGTCCGACGTGCAGGATGGCCACGTGTACGTGGACGGCCAGGACATCTCAGCCTGCACCCAGCAGAGCCTGCGCCGCCAGATTGCCTACGTGCCGCAGGAGGCGCTGCTGTTCCACCGTTCCATCCGCGAGAACATCGCGTACGGGCGCCCCGACGTGAGCGAGGAAGAGATCCGTCGCGCCGCCGAGCTGGCGAACGCACTGGAGTTCATCGACCGCCTGCCCGCGGGCCTCGACACCCTTGTGGGCGAACGCGGCGTGAAGCTCTCCGGCGGCCAACGCCAGCGCGTCGCCATCGCGCGCGCCATCCTCACCGACGCGCCGATCCTCGTGCTCGACGAGGCCACGAGCGCGCTTGACTCCGAGAGCGAGGCGCTCGTGCAGGACGCGCTCGAGAACCTCATGCGCGGGCGCACCTCCATCGTGGTGGCGCACCGCCTGTCCACCGTGGCGGCACTCGACCGCATCGTGGTGCTCGCCGACGGCGAGATCGTCGAGGACGGCACGCACGCCGAGCTCGCGGCGGCCGGCGGCGAGTACGCGGCCCTGTGGAACCGCCAGACCGGCGCGTTTTTGGACGGGGAATAAACCGGGCGAAGTTGTGGCGGGGCAAGCCGGGCCGAGGACGGACGTGCGAGGTCACGAGGAGGCATATCCTGCCGGAATGCAACTCACCAAGCTGCGACGAGCCCCCGCTCGAGGATGCGAGAGCTTTTTCGTACTCATTTTGGGATTAGTCAAATATACGCGATCGAAGACTGACTGCGACCTGCAGTTTTGTTAGACCAAGTTCCCACACTACTTCATCCTTTTTAAAAACGATACGAAAAACCTCAACTTCTCAGCGCAGGGCGCCTGGCGTTACCCCGCCAGCCCGCGCAGGTAGGCGATCTCGCCGGCATAGCCCGCCAGATCGTCGTGCGGGGTCTCCAGGATGAACGGCAGGTCACGCAGGACAGGGTGGGTCACGATGGCGCATAGCACGTGCTCCCCGCCACCGAGCTCGGGATTGCCCAGGTACCCCGCACCGATGACCTCGTGCCGGTCCTTGTGCGCACCGCACGGATTTTTGGAGTCGTTGATATGCACTGCCTGCAGGCGCTCGGCGCCCACCACGCGGTCGAACTCCTCCAGCACGCCATCGAGGTCGTGCACGATATCGTACCCGCCATCGGAGATGTGGCAGGTGTCCAGGCAAACGCCGATCATGTCGGCGCCCGCAAGCTCGGGGCGACGGGCCCCCACGCCCTCGATGATGCGCGCGAGCTCCTCGAAGGTGCGCCCCACCTCGGTGCCCTTGCCCGCCATGGTCTCGAGCAGCACGCACGTGCGCTGCCCCCCGAACATCACCTGACACAGCGCGTCGACGATGAGCTCAATGCCCGCGTCGACCCCCTGCCCCACGTGCGCCCCAGGATGGAAGTTGTAGAGCTGGCCCGGGAGTGCCTCCATGCGCTGCAGATCCTCGGCCATGGCCTCGAGCGCGAACTCGCGCGCACGCTCCTTGGCAGAGCACGGGTTGTACGTGTAAGGTGCATGCGCCACCAGGCGGCCGAAACCATCCTTCTCCAAGATGCGCCGCAGTCCCGCGACGTCATCGAGGTCGAGCGCCTTCACGCTGCCGCCACGCGGGTTGCGCGTGAAGAACGCGAACGTGTTCGCGCCGATGGAACGGGCGGCCTCGCCCATGGCGGTATAGCCCTTAGTGGTTGAAAGATGGCAACCTATGGTTAGCATTGGTGTCCTTTCGATATCGAGGGGTCCCCTATTATCCCTGATTGGGGTGGGCCGTATCGCATCTCCGCAATCGACGCAGCGGCGCATCGGCACGGCGGGTGGCCTGCCCCACGGCGCAGCAGCCAGTGCGTCGGCACGGCAGGCAACCAGCCCTTAGCGCAGCGGCCCGCGCGTCGGCACAGCAGGCAGCCAGCCCCTCAGTGCAGCGGCCCGAACGTCGGAACGGCAGGCAACCAGCCCCTCAGCGCAGTGGTCCGCAGGTCGGCACGGCAAGCAGTCCGCATGCCACTCGACGCAGCGGCCCGACTACTCCTCGGCGATCCGCACGCCGAGGAGTAACGCGATGTCCATCGCCTGCTCCGCACTCACTTGCGCCCCGCGCAGCTCGCGATAGTCGCTCGAGAGCACAGGGGCGCTAAACGCGCACGTCGACACATCGATGCCGCAAAGCGGCGTTCCAAACACGTCGAGCCTCGTGAGGTCGGTCTTATCCAAGCGCACGTGCTTGAGCTTCGCGCGCTGTATCGCCGCCTCACGAAGCTTGCAGTCGTGCACCGTCAGATGGTCGATGGACGCCTCGGAGAGATTAGCGTAGGAGAGGTCCGAGGCGCGCACGCTCACCTGCGCGAGCCGCGCCTGGAGGAGGCTCAACCCCAGCGCGGAGCAATCTCGCAGGTCAACGCGGTTGAGCCACGCCTTGTCCATGGTGCAGCCAATGAGGCGGCAGCCCTCGAAGCGGACGTCGCGAAACGTGCAGTCGCGAAAATCGACCTGTTCGAAAAGGCAATCGCGAAACACCATGTGCTCGAACGTCGCGTCGTCGGCGCACTCGTAGGCGAGCTCCACATCCTCGACGAGCGCACGGGAGGCGTAACCGTCACCCTCAGAGAACACCGCGATGAGCTCATCGCTTCCCATGCGCTCGGACATGGTGCCCACGGCGGCGTATCCCGATGGGGCCTGCTCCGCGCGGGCGCTCATCGCCCGCTCCCCTCGACGGAGCGCTCCGAAGCCTGCTCAAACGCACCGTCGACAACGTCCCGCTCGGGCGCGCCGTCGACAACACGCTGCCCGACCGGTGGCCAAGACGCACGGATCGCGTCGATAGTCCGCGCGATTCGCACCGTCGACGCAAGCGGCATGACCGAGCTCTCATGTGCCCCCGCACGCATCAAGCCACAAAAATGGGCGATCTCGCCATAAAAGTCGTCCACCACAGCGGGAGCCTCGACGAGCTCAGGCGACACATTGCCGCATGCGGCGGATTCACCCGCGTCCGCATCACGGATGCCCATACGCTCCCCGTCAACGTCAACGAACTTCCTCACGACGTACGACACCGGGCGATGCAGCACCGGGACCTCGATCTCGCCGCGCTCGCAGCAAATCCGGCAGACCACCTCGAACTCGTCCGCATCGCCCGCGAAATCGAAGTGCACGGGCACCCCGCCGATACGCAGGCGCGCATCATCGGCGATGTCGATGCACCCTCCCTCCGCCGCGGGCATCCACCGCGTGCGGCAGGAGTCGACCTCGACCTCTCCTGCAAGGAGGTCCTCCGCCCAGCCCACGCCATAGCAGCCCAAGTCGTATAACGTGCCACCCTGCACCGGATCGAGCAGATAGCGGCCAGTCTGATCGCCGTAGTTCACGCGATGGACGATGTCGATGGATGCGATGGCGCCGAGGTCTCCACGAGCGAGCAGCGCATCGACCTGCTCGCGCGCGGGCATGAAACGGGGCTTCATCGCCTCCATGAACAGCGATCCCGTCTCGTGGGCCACCTCCGCAACGTGCGCCGCCTCTCGCTCGCTGAGCACGGCCGGCTTCTCGCACAGCACGGCCTTGCCGGCGCGCAGGAGCCGAACCGTCCACTCCTCATGCATGC
>NZ_DAWDUX010000015.1:12950-16203 GCF_052346665.1 Collinsella sp. | reverse complement strand
GCGCGAGGTAGACCGCATCCACGTCCGGATCCTCCACGAGGCGAAGGTGCGCGGACGCCCCGTTATCCTCGGCACTCGCATAGCGCTTTGCCGCATCAACGTGAAACTCCCCGGCAAAAGCGTCGAGCCGCTCGGCGCGACGCCCCGAGATCGCAACCAGCCGCGCGCCCTCGACATGCGCGAGCGCTCGCGCGAACCTGCCGGCAATGCCGCCCGCGCCCATGATGCCCCAACGAATCTGTCCCACGTCCGCCTCCGTTCACGCGAATCATTCCCCGCAATCATACCCTCCCGCCCGGTCGCGCACTGCGTCAACGCGAGCACGGGAATCGGCAGGGATCCGCATGACCCGCAGGCGCCAAACGAATCGTCGCAACCGTCCCGCCTCGCCCCTATAATGAAGGCTCACAAATCGAAAGGAACCATGTGAAGGTCATCGTCTACACCGACGGCTCGTCGCGCGGCAATCCGGGACCGGGCGGCTATGGCGCCGTGCTGCGCTACACCGCACCCTCAGGCAAACTGCACACGCTCGAGCTCTCCCGCGGCTACGACCGCACCACCAACAACCGCATGGAGCTGTTGGGCGTCATCAGCGCGCTGGAGGCCCTCAATCGCCCCTGCGAAGTCGAGGTCCACTCCGATTCGCAGTATGTCTGCAACGCCTTCAACCAGCATTGGGTCGAGGGATGGATCCGCCGCGGATGGAAGACCTCACAGAAAAAGCCAGTCAAGAACGTCGACCTTTGGAAGCGCCTGCTCGCCGCCAAGGAACCCCACAGCGTGTCGTTCCATTGGGTAAAGGGACATGCAGGCCACGAGTTCAACGAGCGCTGCGACGAGCTCGCCACGAAGGCCGCCGACGGCGCGAATCGCGCAGTCGACACGGGTTTCGTCGAGGGCGAATCGGAGTAAGCCCGACCGACGAGCGAGAAGCCCTTGTAGCTTGTCTACAATAAACGCATCGAAAACCGCCGCGGAAAGGACCTGTCATGATCCGCCTTGCCACCATCGGGACCAGCTCCATTACCGAGAACTTGCTTATGGCACTCGCTCAGGTCGATGGCGTCGAGTTCGTGGGCACGCTCTCACGCGATGCCGAGCGCGCCGCCGCCTTCACAGCAAAGCACCGCGGAACCTGCCCCTTTACCTCACTCGATGAGTTGGCCGCAAGCGACGAGGTCGATGCGGTCTACATTGGCAGCCCCAACGCGCTGCACCACCACCAGGCACTCGCCTGCATCGCGGGCGGCAAGCATGTCCTGGTCGAGAAGCCCTTCTGCGCCAACGAACGCCAAGTCCGCGAGGTCCTCGAGGCGGCCGGACGCGCGGGAGTCGTGGCGCTTGAGGCCATGCGGCCCCTGCACGATCCCGCCTTCCATGCCCTCAAGAACGCCCTGGACGAGCTCGGCACCATCCGCCGCGCAACCCTGCGCTTTGGCAAATACTCCTCGCGCTACGACGAGGTGCTTGCCGGTCGACGCACAAATATCTTCGATTGCTCAATGGCGTCCGGTTCGCTCATGGACATCGGCATCTACACCGTCGAGCCGCTTATCGAGCTGTTCGGCGCTCCAATCTCCGCCTGCGCCGCCGCATCCCTACTTGACGAGCAAACCCGCGGCCTCACCGGCGGCCCCATCGACGGTGCGGGCGTCATCGTGGCGAGCTATCCGAACATGATCGCCGCGCTGCATCACTCTAAAATCACCAACGACTGCTCACCCAGCCAAATTGAGGGTGAGCTCGGCACCCTTGTCATCGAGGGTATCTCCGCGCCCGAACGCGCGTATCTGGAGATGCGCGTGATAAAGGCCGCGGCAGACACCGTCGGATACTCGAGTGCGCAGACCTCCACGCGCGAGATCGAGCTGCCGCATGCGGACAACACCATGATCTACGAACTCGCCGACTTCATCGAGGCAGTCGGTGCCACGCAGGCGGGAACTCCCTTGGCCGAGGCTCCCTGTGGTCCCTTTGGGATGCTCGCGCATTTCCATGAGGTGACGCTCGCATCCCTCGCGCTTATGGATGAGGCACGGCGCACGATGGGTGTGGCGTTCCCCGCAGACGAGTAAGGAGGCGGCAATGGGGCTCTTTGAAAAGATGATGGGACATGCACGGGAGTTTTCCCGGGCGACGGGCCTTTCGGACACCGACGTGAAAAGCGCCGGACGCTTGAGCCCATGCGAGGATGGCCTTCGCGAGGAACTCGGGCGGCGTGCCGAAGCATGCACCACCGTACTTCGCTTTGCGCTGCTGTTCAGCGGCGACGTGCAGGGCGTGGGGTTTCGCTGGACCAACCAGAGCCTCGCGCACGAGCGGCATCTAGTGGGATGGGTCAAGAACCTGCCCGACGGCACCGTGCAAATGGAAATCCAGGGAGCTCCGCGCGCCCTGGTCGCCCATCTCGAGCGCATCCATGCCTACTATGCGCGTTTTGGCAATCGAATATGGCTCGAAGACGCCAATGAGCTGCCTACCATTCCCCACAACAATGCCTTTGACGTGCTCTATTAAGTATCACAACTTCACCATCATTTTAAAGCGTCCGGCACGAGCACTTGTCTTGCAACCTTCCTTCTGTTGAAATGTTATGAGTTTAGTAACGGAAGGGAGGCCCCATGGACTCACAGCCACGCTCACAACGACCGACGCTGCGACGCAACACGCGCCAGCGCCAATTGGTTCTCGACGCCGTGCGCGCACGGTGCGATCACCCCACCGCCGAAGACATCTTTCTCGATGTTCGCACCATCGATGAGCGCGTGAGTCGGGGCACCGTCTATCGCAACCTCAATCTCCTTGCCGAGACAGGCGTCATCGCCACCGTGAAGGCTCCGGGCGCCATGCGCTTTGACCGCCGCTGCGACAGCCACGGTCATGTCGTCTGTCGATCCTGCGGTGTCGTCGCGGACGCGCCTCTTGCCTACGACGCCTCCCTCGATGCGGCCGCGTCGCAGGCAACGGGGTTCGCCATCGACTCGCACATCATGGTGTTCGAGGGCCTGTGCCCGCACTGCGCCGCCCCGGTATCCGAGTAAAGCGAAAAATTGAACTGACTTGAGTTGCCGCTCTTTTCCATCAACTGGCCTTTTGCCGAGCTGAGCGCGACTCGAGACATCGAAGTACGTTCAATATTCCGACCCGCGCATCTACACCCACAATCGACCTAGACGAGCCTCAGCTCGGCGCAGGCGTTCCAAATGCCATCGTCATCGACGTCCGTCGTGATGTGGCTCGCGCGCTCCTT
>NZ_DAWDUX010000015.1:0-12940 GCF_052346665.1 Collinsella sp. | reverse complement strand
CGATATCCCAGGCGTTGCCCATCGCTACGCTCGTTCCCACCACGTCGAACATCGACAGGTCGTTCTCGCCGTCGCCGAACGCCACTGCCTCCTCCGGCGCAATATCGTAACGTTCCAGCGTGGCGCGCACGCCGTAGTCCTTGCCGCCTTCGGCGGGGATGACGTCGCAGAACAGCTTGTTCCAACGCGTCGCCACCACGTGCTCGGTCTTCGAGAGGAACACATCCTCGACCTCGGGACCGCCGAACACGTTGAACTGATACACCGGCAACTCGAACGCCATGTCAAGGGACCCCAGTTCGTACTCGAGGCCAACCTGACGCCCAAGCTCCTCAACGAGCGGCCCGCGATGGTTGACGAATGAACGGACGCCCTGCATCACATACAGGTCGTACAAGCCCTCGCGCGCCTGCTCGACGAGCACGCGCACGTCCCCATCATCGATGTGCGCGTCGCGATACGTTCCCTCGGCATCAAAGCACAGCTGGCCGTTCATGGTCACATACGCATCGAACCTGCCCTTGAGCTCATCTTGCATCTCGGACATGGAACGTCCGCTCGCAATGATGACCTTTATGCCCCGCTCGCGCATGCGTTCAATCGCCCGCCAGGTGCTCTCGGCGACCCTATGCGTCTTGAACCCTACGAGCGTTCCATCGATATCGAAAAACGCGGCCTTGATCACGCCCGCTCCCCTCACCTTCACATGAGTCTTACAGAATCTCGAGCGCCCCGTCCTTGACGGTGAGCCCGATATCGCCCCGCAGCAAGTCATCGATGAGCGTGCCCACGAGCTCGAAGCGCCACCCCTCGCGCAAGGGGCTGCGCTGCGGATGGTCGATATAGTCGAGCAGGCCGTCACGCGAGATGATGAGCGAGGTCGCGACGCCCGAGCGGTCCGAAACCAAGCGGATGAGCGCGTACATGAGGTCGATGACGCTCTCGAGCTCGGGCGCGGGCGTGCGGTGCGTGCGACCGATGGACGGGAGGTTCTCCACAGGACAGCGCCGTCCCCGGCCAATCGCGTCGAGGGCGACCTCGACATCGCGTACACTGAGCTGCTCGGTACCGCGAACGGCGCGGAAGTCCTCGACGGTCTTGGGAGCGCGCTTGCACAGGGCGAGAAGGACCTCATCGGACATAATCCACTTGCGGGGAATGTCCCGCGTCTCGGCGCGCTGCTCGCGCCACGCGGCGAGCTCGCGGGCAACCGCCAGTTGACGGCGCGTGCAGGAGTTAACGCGTTTGACGCGCTTGAAGGCTGAACGCGGGTCGCTGCGGTAATGCGCGGGATCCGCCAGGGGCCGGATTTCATCGCGAACCCATGCGGTGCGGCCCAGCGAATGAAGCTTGGACTCGATCACGCGATACGCGTCGATGAGGTAGCGCACGTCGTCGATGGCGTATTCGACCTGTTGGGGCGTGAGCGGGCGGCGCGACCAATCGGTGAGCGACTCGGTTTTGGGAAGCGAGACATCGCAAAACGAATGCACGAGATTGTGGTACGAGCATTGCGCGCGCTCGCCGAGGAACCCGGCGGCGACCTGCGTGTCGAAGATCGGCGTCGGGCATACGCCGAGCGCGTGGTTGAGCACTTCCATGTCTTGCGAGCAAGCATGGAAGACCTTGAGCGTATCGACGTCGACCATGAGATCGGCGAGGGGGGCCAAGTCCTCGATGGCGAGCGGGTCGATGACCGCGCATTCCTCGGGCGTGGCGACCTGCACCAGGCAGAGCTTGGCGTGGTACGTGCGCTCACGCAGGAACTCGGTATCGATCGCCACCGCGGCGAACCCGCGGGCGCGTCCGCAAAACGCGGCCAATTCCTCATATGTGGAGATGTACATCTGCGTCCCAAGTTGGAGATTACCCGTACGCGACACGGGTAGGATTACGTCATTCTCTAACTATACCCGCACTCGTGAGAACAGGGAACTCCCATGCGTTGCCTCATCATCCACAACCCCGCGTCCGGCCCGCGATCGGACGAGATCTTCGACTTCGCACGAGCGCTTGCGCAGGGCGGCGACGAGGTCACGATGCGCTTCATCGGCGACGGCATGGAGCCCGCAGACGCTTCCGCGGATGTCCGCTCGTTCGACCGCGTGGTCGTATCGGGCGGCGATGGCACCGTCTCCAACGTGCTTGACCATCTACGCGACACGCACGTGCCCATCTTGATCTTCCCCTCGGGCACCGCAAACCTCTACTTCAACAACATCGGCAACGCACCCGAGCCTGCGGCGCTCGCACAGGCCTGCCGTGCGGGCAGAACCAAACGCGTGGACATGGGCGAGCTGTTCTGGGAGGACGCCGAGGGCGGCGTACAGCGACACGGCTTCATCATCATCGCGGGCACGGGATTCGACGCCGATATCATGCACAAGGCAGACGCCACCAAGTCCGAGATGGGCGAGATCGCCTACTTCCTCTCTGCCCTCGCCACGCCCGCTCCCACCGTCGCCCACTTCACCATCGAGCACGACGGTGAGGTCGATGAGCTCGACGGCATCGGCTGTATGGTCGGCAACACCGCCCTCATCCAAAACGAGATCAACCTATTCCCCGACTGCCGCATGGACGATGGCCTCATAGACATCGCCGTCATTCAGCCCGCCAAGACCGTCGAGCTGCTGCCCACGCTGATCGCCGGCGTGCTCGACCCCGCCGGCAAGGGACTCGGCCGTCCGCAATTCACGCTTTTCCAGGCAAAGGAGGCACGCATCACCTGCACCCCCTCGCTCGGCATGGAGTTCGACGGCGAGCTCATCCACAACAACACGGGCGTGTTCGGCGCGCGCGTGCTACCCCAATGCCTCGATCTCATCGTGGACGACTTCGCTAAGTTGTAGCAAGAGTTCGCCGGGGACCGCCGCGGGGCGATGACGTCCGCCGCGAGTTCCGCACGAGCCGAAGGGCCCAGTTGGCCCGTCGGGCGAGCAGGACTGACCGATCGCCGGATGTCCCGCACTCGCCTAGGGCCCCTGGGGGCCCTTCGGGCGTGCTGTCCTGCCCTCGCGCCGGTTTTCATCGGCCCGCGGCGGTCCCCGGCGAACGGCCCGTAACGGACACGAAACAGTTCCGCTCTCCATGTTGCGCTGGCACTCCACTGTGCTATAGTGCCAACCATACTCAGCACCTCAAGGAACCGAAAGGAGCCATCACCATGAAGAAGAACATCGCCCTCTCCCTCAACAACTGGTGGTGGCATGACGCGTCTTCGGCCGGTCAACGGTGAGTCCTCACACGCTTATGCCATAGAAGGTATACGGGGCCTCCGGTTTGACCGGGGGCCTTTTTCGTGCCCCTTCGTGTCATGCACCCTCAGTACTCGAACATCCACTTCATCGACGATTACCGCCATCTCACTCAGCAAGGAGAACATCATGTCCCAGAACACTCAGCCCACCGGTTCCGCCCGCACCGTCAACGCCGTCGACCGCGGCGGCCTCGACATCAAGAGCCTTGTGCTCCTCGCCGTCTTGCTTGCCGCCGGCTTCATCCTCAACTTCACCGTCGGCAAGGCCATATCCGCGGTGTCCGGTGGCGCCATCGCCCCCGAATTCATCATCTCCGCCTTCTGCCTCACAATCCTCATCGTCCGTCCGAACCTCCTGCAGGCGCTCGTCATCGGCCTCATCTCCGCCGCGGTGATCCAGGTCACCACCACCTCCCCCGGCATTGACTTCGTCGCCGAGGGCGTCGCCGCCGTCGTCATGGCCCTCATTGTGAACGCCGGTATGAGTACCGGTGCCAAGGCGATCATCCCCACCGTCGGCACGTTCGTCACCACCTTCCTTTCCGGCTTCATCTTCATGGTCATCAAGATGGCCATGATGGGCTTCGCCACCGAGCTCGCCGCCGTCATGATGCCCGTCATCGCCCTCACCGCGGTGTTCAACGCCATCCTTGTCGGAGCCCTCTGCCTCCCCGTGAGGAAGGCACTCGGCCTGAACGACTAGTCCTACTCGCGATATGATGTCGAAGGCTCGTCCTCGCGACGGGCCTTCGGTCGTTTTCGCACCGCATCGACCATCCACCCACCTCCCCACGCGCAGAAGGGATCTCATGGCCGCGATCATCGAGTTACGCGAGGTGTCGTTCGCCTACGGGCAAACAGAATCACTCGCGCTCAAAGACCTGAACCTTACCATCGAAGAAGGCGGGTTCGTGGGCGTCATCGGACCCTCCGGCGCCGGCAAGTCGACGCTCGCGAGCGTGCTGTCCGGAGCAATCCCCCATCACTATACGGGGCGCTTGTACGGGGAAACTCGCGTCGCCGGGCTCGATACCTGCGAGGCGTCCCTCACCGACATCGCGACGATTGTGGGCTCCGTGCTCCAAGACATCGACGCCCAGATGGTCGCCTCGGTCGTTGAGGACGAGATCCTGTTCGGTCTCGAGAACTTCGACGTGCCCCGCGACCAGATCGAACAGCGCCTCACAGACGCACTGAGCGCGGTTGGCATCGCCGAACTGCGTGAACGAGAGATTGCCTCACTTTCTGGTGGGCAAAAACAGAAGGTCGCCATCGCCGCGATTCTGGCGCTCGCCCCGCGCGTCCTCGTCCTCGATGAGCCCACCGCCGCCCTCGACCCCATCAGCTCCCGAGCGGTTTTCGACGTGCTGCGGGAGGCCCAGCGCCTCACCGGTGTCACCGTGGTCGTCATCGAGCAGATGGTCGCGCTGCTTGCGGAGTTCTGCGATCGCATCATCGTGCTCGACCACGGCTCCGTCGCCCTCGATGGCACACCGCACGACGTGTTCGGCCACTCGGACGAGCTGCGCGCGATCGGCGTCGACAGCCCGCGAACCGCCCGCATCTCCAACAGCCTCGCATCGCTCGGCCTCGTCGAAGTCGAGCGCCCCGCACTTACCGTCGACGAGGCGCAGGCACTCGTCATGCAGGCGCTGGACGGACGCACCGCGCCCACCAGCGACATGCGCACTCGATCGGACGCGCCTCGCGACACTCGGGAGACGGGTGCGTGCGCATCACGCGGAACGGCCCCCATCGTCGAGCTCGAGGGCGTCAGCTTTTCCTATGGCGCGGGCTGCGCCTCCGTCGACGACATCGACCTCACGGTGCGCCCCGGTGAGATCTTGGGGGTCGTGGGGCAAAACGGGGCCGGCAAGACGACGCTCACCAAGCTGCTGAACGGCCTGCTCAAGCCCGTCTCGGGTAGCGTCCGAATCGCCGGACTCGACACACGTTCGACCCCCGTGAGCACGCTTGCCACCCATGTGGCGACGCTCTTCCAAAATCCCGATCGGCAGCTATGCCGCAACACCGTGCTCGAAGAAGTCTCCTTCGGCCTTGAGCTGCACGGCGTCGATACCACCACGGCGCGCGAGCGCGCGGAGGCCGTGATCGAGCGGTTCGGCCTCCCCGCCCAATCCGCGCCTTTCTCCCTATCGCGCGGACAGCGACAAATGGTCGCCCTCGCCGGCGTCGTTGTGCTCGATCCCGAACTCATCATCCTCGATGAGCCCACGAGCGGCCTCGATTACCGCGAGTGCATGACGGTCATGGAAACGGTTCGGAAGCGCGCCCATATGGGCGCAGCGGTCATCATGATCTGCCACGACATGGAGGTCGTGAGCGACTTCGCGACGCGCATCGCCATCATGGCGCGGGGACGCATCCTCGACTGCGGGCCCACACACCGCCTGTTCACCCAATCGGACCTGCTCGAACAGGCGAGCATCACGCCGCCACAGGTAATTGACCTCTCCGAACGCCTCGCGGACATCGTCGACCCATCGTTCGCGGGCATCACCGAGGCCTCCGATCTCGTCGCGCGCGTAAAGGAGTTGAAGCACCGTGCTTAACGTCATTGATTACGTCCCTGGCGCGAGCCTGCTGCATCGCATGAACCCGGTAAGTAAACTTGCCCTCGCCGCGTCCATCATCCTCGCGACGTTCCTCTCCCAAAGCTGGGCGATGCTCGTGGGCCTCCTCATGCTGACCCTCGCCCTCGGCGCATACGCCGGCGTCATCACCCGCCTGGTGTCCCTGCTCAAGGTGCTTACGCCCATCGCGCTGCTCATGCTCATCTTGCAACTCGCCTTCGTGCACGGAGGCAATCAGGTGCTACTCTTCGCAACGACCGAGGGACTCGCGACCGGAGGGCGGGCATGCCTGCGCCTCGTTGGCGTCGCGCTGCCGCTCGTGCTCGTCCTCACCGTGACCAAGCTCACCGATCTCGCCAACGCATGCGTCGAGGTGCTGCACGTCCCCTACAAGTACGCGTTCACCTTCACGACCGCGCTTAGGTTCGTCCCCATCTTCACGCAGGAGATGAACGCCATCATGGAAGCGCAGACGGCACGCGGCGTGGAATTCGACACCAGGAACCCCTTCAAGAAAATGTCGCTCATGCTTCCCGTCTGCATTCCTCTGCTCGTAACCTCCGTGGGCAAGACCGACGCGACCGCCCTTGCGGCGGAGCAGCGCGGATTCTACCTCCGCACGCGCGAAAGCTCCTACAAGCGGTACCCGTTGCGAGCCGCCGACGCCATGGCCTTTGTCTTTTGCGCCGCGATTATCGCCCTCGGGTTCATCTTCTAAAGCCGTCCATCTCAACGTATGATGGTGTCTGCCACCACCCCGTTCGCGCGCGATGCGCGCCGTATGGCAGGAGACCCCCATGGAACTGATTGACCTCCTCGATGAGCAGACCCGCGCCCGCGTTCTGACGGGCTTCGACGAGGCCCGCGAACGCCCCGTCACACTGCGCGCCAATACGCTCAAGTCCTCGATCGGCGAGGTCTGTACCGTGCTTGAGGCGAGTGGCTTCACATACAGACGAGTGCCCTGGTATGCCGACGCGCTCGTTTTGGACGATGTGCGCGAGCGCGACATTTGGGACCTCGACATCTATCGAGACGGGCATGTGTACCTGCAGAGCCTCTCATCCATGCTGCCGCCGCAGCTGATGGGGCCTCGTCCCGGCACCGACGTCCTTGACATGTGCGCCGCGCCGGGCGGTAAAACCGCACAGATCGCCGCACTCACGGGCAACGCCGCGCACCTCACCGCCTGTGAGATGAGCAGCCCACGCGCCGACAAGCTCGTGCACAACCTCGAAAAACTCGGAGCCGCGAACGTGAACGTCATGCGAACGGACGCGCGGCGCCTCGATGAGTTCTTCAGTTTCGACCAAATCCTGCTCGACGCCCCGTGCACGGGCACGGGCACGCTTCGGGCGGGCGATGAACGCGCCGAGAAGCGCATGACGCGCCAGCTGCTCGCCAAAGTCGTCAAATCCCAGCGGGCGCTCCTCGACCGTGCGCTCACCATCCTCAAGCCCGACGGTACGCTCGTCTACTCCACATGCTCGATTCTCGCGGAGGAAAACGACGAACAGGTGCGCGGCGCCCTCAAACGTCATCGGGATTGCGAAGTCGTGCCCATCTTATTCGAGAAGCCCTCCTCGGATGCCCAGGACGGGCCGCGCCCCATCGTGCTCGACCAGGCGACGCACGGGCCTTGCGCCTTGCCCGTGCTTCCGCACTCGAACGCACTGCCCGGAACGCTGACCATCGCGCCGAGCCGGCTGTTCGAGGGCTTTTACGTCGCCGTCATACGAAAAAAGCCTCGCAGGTAACCGCGAGGCGTAGTCGTCCGTGTCGCTCAGGAGCGCTTAGAGTGCAATTCGTCCATGAGCTGGTCGTCGCGACGGCGCTCGCCACGGTCTTTGAGCATGGTGAAAACCAAGTAGACGAGCGCCACGACGGCGATGGCGCCGACGACCATGAGAACAGGCACCAAGATATCGAGAACAGTCATGTCGGGCACCGTTCCTTTCCATTTTGCCGTCGGTCACGCTGACGATACCGCATTCGGTTCAGCATAGCAGATTGGCGAGAAACACCCGCAAGACAACCGAATCCGCAAAGGAATGGAGACGCGATGTATGCACGTCGAGGCGTTTTGGCCCCTCGCGTGCGGGTACAATTGTGCATCGTATATCCTTCTCTCCTGAGGGAGCTCTCATGACTGAAACAAAACCGGGCGCCGACGCCCCCCGTATCGCACCGGACCCCCGGCCCGATGCCGTCATGCCCACGGTGCCCGCGATCGAACGCGAAGAGCGCGCTGAGGATCTGGAGCCGGGGGACGCCGTCGATGGACCCATCGCGGTCAGTGCCGAGGTTCCCGAGACCATCGAGGCGACTATCGACTTCTCCGAGGTCGAGTTGGCAGACGAGTTCTCCGAGCCCGAACTTGCCGTGACACCGGGTGGCCTCCTGCCCATGGAGCCCTCCCCCATCGAGGGCCGTCTGCGCAAGGCCCCGCTGCGCGTGCCCGACGAGCTCGAGGAGTGCGGCGGCTTCACCTTGTTCGGGCGTCGCATCAAATCACTGCTCTATACCACGGACGTCGCGGTCATCCGCAACTCCAATGCCGACGCCATCTTCGCGGTGTACCCCTTCACCGCGCAGCCGGCCATCACGCAGGCGCTGCTCACCGCCTCCGAGGCACCCGTGTTCGTGGGCGTGGGCGGCGGCACCACCACCGGCAAGCGCGCCGTGCAGCTGGCCGCGGTCTCCGAGATGCAGGGCGCGGCCGGCGTGGTGGTCAACTCCCCCGCACCGCCCGAGATGATCGAGCAGATCTGCGCCATCATCGACATCCCCGTCATAGCCACCGTCGTGCGCTGTGACGCCATCGCGCACGCCAAGGTCAAGGCGGGCGCGAAGATCCTGAACGTCGCCGCCGGCAAAGACACGCCCGCCGTCTTGCGCGAGCTGCGCGAGGCGTACCCGAACCTGCCCCTCATCGCCTCCGGCGGACGCTCGTCCCTGTCGGTTCGCGAGACGGTGCAGGCGGGTGCCAACGCCGTCATCTGGACGCCACCCTCGGCACAACAGCTGCAGGCCGATATGATGCGCCGGTACCGCGAGGCGGAAGTCAAGCCCGAAGTCCCCGTTATGGACCCCGTCGCTGCCGCCGACGTCAACCCGCTCGAGAGCGCGCGAGCCGACGTCCCCATCCCCGACGAGCTCATCGCCAAGGCAACCACGAGCGGACGCAAGCGCCCGAGACCGCTGCCGCTGTTCTTTAAGGGTAAGCGCCGGTAATACCCCCCCCACAGCCGCCCAGAGGGAATCGCCAGGGACACCCGGAGGTACCCGGACCCCCAGTAGAACCGCTCCGCGGCCGTGAACCAAGTCGCTCGACTCACGCGTCGGGAGTGGTCCCTTTGTCTACCCCGTGCCGCAGCCTACCCGATGCACCATTGTCCCATCGTCAACTTGCGAAAGGATCCACCATGCTCGTCACGCCTCTCTCATCCATCACCGACAACGATTACCTTTCCGAACGTTTCCGCAAGGCATATGCCTTCCTCGCGCGTCCCGACCTCTGCGACCTCCCCCTGGGCCGCAACGAGATTGACGGCGATGAGGTGTACGCCAACGTGCTCGAATACGACACGGTCCCCGCAGCCGAGAAAGAGCTCGAGGCGCATCACGACTACTATGATGTCCAGTACATGGCAAGCGGCGAGGAGATGCTCCAGTACGCGACCGCAGACGGTCTCGCGACCGTTCAGGCATATGACGCGGTGGACGATTACTGCCTGCTCAAAACACCGGAACCCGTCACGTCAATCGCGCTGCACGCGGGAGAGCTGGCCATCTTTGCTCCCGAAGACGCCCATAAACCCGGTTGCACCCTCATCGAGCCCACACATGTCCGCAAGATCGTCGTGAAGGTCCGCGCGTAACCGTCGACCCCACCGGCGCATCTCTCCGAGCGGACCCCATCATCCCCAAGCCAGGAGCCGCATGAAAACCCTTCTTACGCAACTCGCCAAATTCGGCGTCGTCGGCGTTATCGCAACCGTGATCGACTTCGGCGTGATGAACCTGCTGCATTACGGCCTGCAACTCGACATCCTCATCGCCAACACCGCGGGCTTCGTCATCTCGCTCATCTTCAACTATCTCGCGAGCATGAAGTTCGTGTTCGAGCATCGCGAGGGCATGAGCAGGCGCCGCGAGTTCGTCATCTTCGTCGTCTTGTCCGTCGTGGGCCTGCTGCTCAACGACGGCATCGTGGTCGCTCTCAACAAGGGCCTGGCGCTCGAGGCGAACCTCGCAAAGATCGCCGCAACAGCCCTTGTCATGATGTACAACTTCATCACGCGCAAAATCTTCCTTGACGGTACCCAAGCTTAAAATCACGTCCCCCCTCCGTCCCGTTTGCCTGAGCCGTACCGAAAGGCCAATCGCCCCATAACGCCATCCACCGACCAAACCACATCGCCCACCGACCCATGCAATCGGTGGGCGCATTCGTATGCTTATTGTGCAAAGCCTTACAATCCGCTTACCGAAGACGTATAGTTTCCCGCGCTCACCGTACTCATGGTGCTTTAACCGTCGCTCTCAGGAAGTGATGTTTTGCGCGCAGCCTTCGCACATCCGCAGACCCGCCAATTCATGAAGTTCGCCGTCGTGGGGTTCGCCTCTCTAGCGGTGGAGTACCTGTTCCTCGGCTACTTCCTCAACATCTTGGAAATGGGCTACCTCCTGGCGACGACCCTCTCGTTCGCCATCTCGATCGTGGTGAACTACATCTTGTCCATGAAATTCGTGTTCTCCCACAAGGAGGACATGAGCCGAAAGCGTGAGTTCACGATCTTCGCGATCCTCTCAGCCATCGGCCTGGGCCTCAATGACCTGTACATGTTCATCGGCGTCGGCCTGCTCAACATGGGAACCATGGCGATGAAGCTCATCTCGACCTTCTTCGTCACCTGGTACAACTACTTCAGCCGCCGCAAGTTCCTCGACGGCGGACGCGGCTAAAACCTGGCGTGAACCCTCACCTTAAAGGTGAACTTGAAACTCCAAAGTTGCTCCATATTTCATCATTGCCGCAGGTAGCTGAAGCCTCAACCTTCAACTTGAACCTTAAACATTCTCTAACGTTCAAGTTGAACTCGAACCTAGTGCTACTATGCTTTTTGTCAAATGGTAAGCAGACAAGACGAGGAAGCACATGGACGCAACTCCTAGCCTGCACGCCACGTGGCGCACCAGCCGCACCCGCCGCCTCATCACCGGCGCCGGCATCACGGCTGCGCTCGCCGCAAGCGTGCTCCTCCCCGTCCCGGCAAGAGCAATCACCACCGAAACCGCAGCCACGCTCACCGAGACCCAAAAGAAAGTCGAAGAGACCGCAGCAGCTTTCGACGAGGCTAACAAGAACCTCGAAGAGCTGCAGGCGAAGATCACCGACAACGAGGCGCGTATCGCCGAGCTCGAGGAAAAACTCCCCGACGCCCAAGCGAAGGCGAGTCGCGCCATGCGCGAGATGTACAAGCACAGCAAGGGCTCCAATCCGCTAATGAGTTTTGTCCTCAACACGCAGAGCCTTGATGAATTAATCTCCGGCATGAAGTACCTGGATCAGGTCAAGGACGCCAACATCGAGGCCCTGCAGGAGCTCAACGACATGCAGGCAGAGCTTGAGGCAGAGAAGACCAAGCTGAGCACTGCCAAGGCCCAAGCTGAGACCGAGAAGCAGTCCGCCGAAGAGGCCCTCTCCGAGGCGCAGAGCCTGCGCGAGGCTGCACAGGCGAAGGCGGACGCCGAGGCTGCCGCCGAGCTCGCCGCGCTCCAGCAGGCCGCCGCAGAGGCCGCTCAAAACGAAGCCGGTTCCAACACGACTCCCGGAAATGTCACGACCCCCGACAACGGTGCCGTGAGCTGGGACACCGATCAGGCGTCCTTCATTGCAGAGTGGGCCCCCCGCATCGACGCGTATCTTGCCGGATCGCCGCTCGAAGGCCAGGGAACGACGTTTGCCAACGCCGCGTGGAAGTATGGCGTCGACCCGCGCTTCTCCCCTGCCATCTCCAACACGGAAAGCTCCAAGGGGCGTCACTGCTTCCTTCCCTACAACGCTTGGGGTTGGGGCAGCTCCAGCTGGGGCAGCTGGGAGGAGGCCATTGATGCGCATGTCGCCGGCCTCGCCCGTGGGTACGGCTACACGATCAGCGTCGCGGGTGCCAAGAAGTACTGCCCGCCCAATTGGTTCAACTGGTACAACAACACGCTTTCCGAGATGAACCGCATCTAGCGAACGACTCGACGAACTTCAACGTTCCCACATCTTTCAATGCATCGCTGCAGAGCGTGTAAGCCCACGGGCGGAACCCAATCGGTTCCGCCCGTGTTTTTGCCTTTATCACGCACCCGCCAACCGCTGCTTCAAATGCGCACCGCTGAACGCGCGCAACGCCGCTTGCCCGTTCCCTCCGTGCTACCATAACTGAGGATATATCTGGACGATCGAAAGGAGCTCTTCATGGAGCGACCGAACGCTTGGAAGAAATATGATGATGCGGCCCTCGCCGAGCTCGAGGACCTCTGCGGCAAGTACCGCGCCTTCATCAGCGAGAACAAGACCGAGCGCGAGTGCGTGACCGCCTCCATCCAGCTCGCCGAGGCTGCAGGTTACGTCGACCTCGCCGCCTGCGTCGCCGAGGGCCGCGAGCTCAAGGCTGGGGACAAGGTCTACGCCGTCAGTCACAACAAAACGCTCATGCTCGTCAACTTGGGCACCCGTCCCATGGAGCAGGGCTTGAACATCCTCGGTGCCCACATCGACTCCCCGCGCCTGGACCTCAAGCAGAACCCCCTGTACGAGGCCGGCGACATGGCCTACCTCGACACGCACTACTACGGCGGCGTCAAGGCCTACCACTGGGTCGCCACGCCGCTGGCGCTTCACGGCGTCATCTGCAAGAAGGACGGCATGACCGTCGAGATCGCCGTGGGCGAGGACGCCGACGACCCCGTGTTCTGTATCTCCGACCTGCTCATCCACCTCGCGAGCGAGCAGATGGAGAAGCCCGCGGGCAAGGCGGTCGACCACGAGAACCTCGATGTCATCGTGGGCGGCCGCCCCGTGGTGATCGAG
>NZ_DAWDUX010000014.1:19797-46234 GCF_052346665.1 Collinsella sp. | reverse complement strand
CCACTCGTACTCCGCGTCCTCATCGCGCATCTCGTCTTGAATGGCGCGCGCCACCACGTCCCTGGGCTGCAGCTCGTCGGTAAAGCGCTCGCCGGCTTGGTTGAGCAAAACCGCTCCCTCGCCACGGCAACTCTCTGAGATGAGGAACGTGCGACCGGGCTTTTCGGAATACAGGCCCGTGGGATGAATCTGAACGTAGTCCAAGTGTTCCTGACTGACCCCATATTCGTTCGCCAGGAAACACGCATCGCCGGTGAGCTGCGGGAAGTTTGTGGAGTGCTGGTACACGCCTCCGATGCCGCCCGTTGAGAGCAGCACATCACGCGCCCGAATCTCAAACGGCGCTCCCACGCCCTCGGGACGGACACCCCGCTCACTCTGTTCACCGCGCAGCTCTTCGACCGTAGCAGCCGAGGCATTCTCCGTTACCGGCACGGCGATCACGCCTGCGCACGTATGGTCATCAACGATGAGGTCGACGGCGGCAACGTGTTCGAGAACGGTCACATTGGGCAGCCGTTTGACCGCCGCGAGCAGAGACTCGGTAATCTCCTTGCCTGTCACATCCGCATGGAATGCGATTCGCGGACGCGAGTGCGCACCTTCGCGCGTGAACGCGAGCGAACCGTCCTCAGCCCGATCGAAATCCGTCCCCAACGCCACGAGGTCGTTGATGACCGAACGGGATGATCGAATCATGATGTCCACGCTCTCGCGCCGGTTCTCATAATGACCCGCGCGCATGGTGTCCTCAAAGAACGCGTCGTAATCCGCGGCCTCGGGCAATACGCAGATGCCCCCTTGGGCGAGCATGGAGTCGCATTCGTCAACCGCGCCCTTGGAAAGCATAACCACCCGCATATCGCTCGGCAAGTTGAGCGCGGCGTACAAACCCGCCACGCCACAGCCGGCGATTACCACATCGCATGTCATATCTTTGTATGCAGCCTCCATCGTGCCGCCCCTTTCGCCGCGCATGTGCCGTCGATTATCGAGCGGCGTACTCGAGCATACGGTCGAGCGTGAGCTGAGCGCGCTTTGCGGAGGCCCCATCCACGCCGATCTCCACGGCACCCGTGCCGAACTCCAAACAATGCAGGAGCTTCTCAAGCGTAATGCCGTCCATATCGCTGCACGTAGGCGGCGTAGACGTAACGTAAAACCTCTTCCCCTGGCCGGCGCATCGACGCTCGAGTTCGTACAGAACCCCTCGAACCGTCACGATAATGAACTCCTGCGCGTCGCTTTGCTCGGCAAACGAGATGATGCCCGCCGTCGAACCAATGTAGTCCGCCTCGTCCAACACGGCGGCGACGCACTCGGGATGAGCGAGCACCAGGGCATTCGGATGCCCCGCCTTGAGCTCGCGCAGCTCGGCCAAGGAAATGGCCTCGTGCCGCGGACAGCACCCGTCATTCAAAATCACGTGCTTCTCGGGCACCTGTTCTGCCACGTAGCGCCCCAAGTTGCGGTCGGGAATGAACAGGATGTGGCGCTGGGGCAGCTCGTGCACGATCTTCACCGCGTTGGAGGAGGTCACGCACACATCGCTCCAGCTCTTGACCTCAATGGTGGAGTTGACGTAGCAAACCACCGCAAGATCGTCACCGTACTCCTCACGCGCCTTGTCGATCGTCGCACGCTGCACCATGTGGGCCATAGGGCAATCCGCTGCGGGCTCGGGCATCAACACGGTCTTATCGCGATTGAGGAGCTTCGCGCTCTCCCCCATGAATTCCACGCCGCACAGCACGATCGTCTGTTGAGGGAGTGATTTTGCGAGCTTTGCCAGGTAGAACGAATCGCCCACGTAGTCGGCCACCGCTTGGACCTCGGGTTCTACATAATAGTGGGCCAAAATCACCGCGTCGCGCTCCGCCTTGAGCGCCTCGATCCGCGCACGGGTCTCCGCCGTCACCGCAGCGGCGCGCTCAAGCGCAGTGGGTTCCATCGTCGTCTCTGTCATTGAGTCCTCCCGACGAATCAGCTTCCGTTGGGGGAAGTATCCCACTGCCCGCCTTTACTGACAAGACAGCTGACAAGACAGTTAAAAATGACGAGAAGTCGCCACGGTTCATAGTTAATAGGGGGCTCCCAAGGGAGGGAGCTGCTTGAGATATGCCCACATGCGCTGCTTTTGACGAGGCTCCGTGAGTGCCGCCTCGAAGCCGTTGAGCGCAAGCACGCGCCGTCCCAACACCGGAGCCACCAACCCGGGCTTGAGCATAGCCGTGTCAAAGTCCTCGATAATCGCAAGGGCGTCCGCGTACGCTTCGCGCATCGCATCCGCTGCGGCATCGTCGAGCAAGACGATCGCCTCGGGGTCAAGCGCCTCGAGCGCCTCGCGAAACAATTCAGCGGGCACGGCATCGCCCGGTACGGGGCCGTCGACAATGCCCGGCTCGCCCGTGCCGAACACCGTCGCAAGCGCACAGAAATCCTGCGGCTCCCATCCAATGGCCGAAAGCGCCGCACGGAGCGCCGTGCCGTCTGCGCCGCTCAAGAGGCTTTCGCCCGCCAATTCGTCGGCATTCAGCTCGCCTTTTACCAAAACGACAGGCGAGAAAGCATTCCCCGCAATCCGAACGCCACGCGCTTGGAGCGAGCCAAGTTCCTGCTCAACGGCAGCCGCCAGGGCCTCCTTGCGCTCGCCTGTTGTTACCGACATGTGCCCTCACCCTGTCCGCGTTGACCGTCGTCCTACATATTGTAAGAACATTCTACCGCTCGGTGTAACGCCAGCACGCTCTTGGGTATAACCACCTCGATTAGACCCACCCTCGTGGCGTTCGACGCTGCGAGACCACCCATACAGGAGGCTCTCATGGCCAATATCATCGAAGCGAATGCAAGCACATTCGACAACCTGCTCACCAACGAGCTCCCCGTCGTCATCGACTTCTGGGCCCCGTGGTGCGGCCCATGCCGTATGCTCTCCCCCGTGGTCGACGAGATCGCCAACGAGCTTGAGGGCAAGATCGTCGTCGCCAAGTGCAATGTCGATGAGAACCAGGACCTCGCCATGCGCTACGGCGTCATGTCCATCCCCACGGTCGTTATGCTCAAGGGCGGCGCAGAGGCCATGCGCTCGGTTGGCGCCGTTCCCAAGCCCAAGCTTAAGGCAGATATCGAGGCAAACCTCTAAACGCCTGCCACGTCGCGTCGCACTGCGGCGCGTCAACGCACCTTCCCTCTGCGACCGCGCCCGTCCCCCAGGCGCGGTCGTCTTTTTGCATGAGCTGCATCGTCCCGTGTATCATCAACGCCTCACGAGCCGACCCCGGTGGAACTTGTGCGGACGATACGCATCCTTGATACACTATGAATCGTATGCCGCGCAGACATGTTGTACCCGCGCGCATGAGATAGCGCCGTCACCGTCCAATTGGTGATGCGCGCCAGGCTTGTTAGGGGATCCGCATGGAGTCCATCACACCGGGAATGCAGGGGCCTGCCGTCGAAGACGTTCAGACGCGCCTCGCATCGCTGGGATATACCATTGACACCGCCGAGACGTCCGCCCAGGAGTACGGCACCACCACCACAGAGGCGGTGCGTGCCTTCCGCTCCTCCGAAGGCATCGAGACGGGCGACGAGGTTGACGGCACCACATGGAGTGCGCTGGTCGATGCCTCGTACAAACTCGGTGACCGCACGCTCTACCTGCGCCTGCCCAATTTCCACGGCGCGGACGTGCAGGCACTGCAGCGGGCACTCAACACGTTGGGCTTTGCCTGCGGCGTCGACGATGGCTACTTTGGCCCGCACACCGAGGCGGCGCTGCAGCAGTTCCAGGAAAACGTCGGCCTCTTCGCCGATGGCATGGCGTTCCAGGACACGTTTGCCTACGTCAAGCGCCTTCACCATGTTTGGGAGGGTAAGCCCTCGATCGTCGACATCGATGCCGAGGCACGCATGGGCTTCGCACGTGCTGCAAATGTGCTTGAGAACTGCCGCATTGCCATTGGCGGCGAGGACGCGATCGCGCGCAACGTCGCCTCGCGCGTGTGGAATATCGCCTCGGCGACCACGGACGGCAGCGGTATCGTCCTGTACGACAGCGAGGCGCCGCACGACGTCGACCTCATCGTCGAGGTCGCTTCTGACGAGCTTCCCGAAGACGCAGAGCCCCGTGCGACCATTGCTCTCGCCGAATGCCAGAATCTCCCCCTTCGCATAAAGACCGCTCTGGCGGCGGCCAAAACCAAACCTGTGGTACTGCGAATCGAGCTCACGGGCATCACCGGTTACGGCATGTTCACCGCAAGCGATGCGCAAACCTTGGCGGTCCGCCTCCTCGACGGTTTGTGCGATGCATTGAGCGCCTAGGTACGCTACACTATGACGGTCGCGCGTTTGCGCGGTCGATGCATTGGGGTATCGTCCAGCGGCAGGACCCTGGTTTTTGGTACCAGTTACGGGGGTTCGAATCCCTCTACCCCAGCCATTGAATACAGCAGGCCGGAGCAGATAATTGCTCCGGCCTGTTTGCTTACGTGTTCAATGACGAACGCACAGTGGATTCTTCTTATCCTTTTCTACAAAGACTTCGAAGGCACCTGTTATTACGCTGATCGGTTTCCCGCATAGTACCCATCAAGGTCTTTGCTAAACCAACGCCCATTCATCACATTTTTCGCAACTAGGCTTTTTATCTCATCGCTTACCGTTGTATCCAACTCCATGCGCTCGATGATATCGCCATAGGTAGTAGTCTTATCAAGGCTCTTCACCACTGCACCTTCTGCATCCGCGTCAAAGCACAGGGATTCATGGCAATCGCTGCTCCAAGCCACCCACTCTTCGAGCTCCTCGGAATTCGGGTCTCCCGTCTTCAAATAGTTTGCGATGTAGCTCCTGAATACTTCCGCCATTGCCTGGTAGCTCTCACTTTCGAACACGCCTGGGAGCATCGAGGTATAGGAATTAGTCGAGGACAGCATGGGAATAAAGATGCCATGGAACGCGCCGTAACCGCTGAGTTCATCCTTCATCTTTGACGCATCATCGCCATAGTTCACCTCGCATACGTATATCGGCTGCTCACATCCACTCATCATCGTGTTTGCGCTTTCTTGCGCGTTGAAGATGCGATACATCTCGTTCCCATATGTGCAAGAGAAGTTCTTTGCCGCAGTCAGTTCGTCATCTGAGAGCCCTGCCGCTTCTTCACCCTGCCACCACGAATCTCCATTGGAGAATAGTCCGAACTCCGAAGAACCCGTCAACATAATCACGGGCACATCGTTGTACAACGCTCCATCAAATCCTCCCCTTGGAAGGGCCACACCATCTTCGTACAAATGAGGGAACACGCTCATCCGGATACTGGCATTCGCCATGAGAAGTGCCAGACGCTCCGCTTCCAGCCCGCGCACGTATGCTTCGACCTCATTGTCATTCGCAAGAAGCCACGCCACCGCCTCTTCCGATGTGTCGGCGATTCCATCCTCAAGCGCAAGAGGCGCCAATGCCCGGGCCACTCGCACAGAGGCGGCAGACTCATCACATGTCGTCATACCGCCGCTAAAGACGATCGCACGTTTAAAAGCTCCTTCAAACAAAGGGCTGATAAGCATCGCCATAACGTCTCGGCCTCCCGCCGAGAAACCCGCTATCGTAATATTCTCTGGGTCGCCACCGAACACGGAGATGTTCTCCGCAACCCAATCAAGAGCCATTTTAATATCGAGCAGCGCATAGTTACCCGTAGCGTCATCGTCGCTCTGTAGCGCCGGAAGACAATTGAATCCAAAGAGACCCAGTCGATAGTTTAAGGAGACATACACACAGTCGAGCGTACTCACCAGCTCGTTTCCAATAAGCTCCCGAGCATCACCAGTCTGATTGTTGCCACCATGAATATAAACAAGAACCGGTTTTCCACCCTCACCGTCACGAGCTGTCACGGTCAGGTTAAGGCAGTCTTCAGAGCCAATAACCTTTCCGCCGGAATACTGGAGCGACCTCTCGCCCATTTTGCTGCAGTCAAGCTCGTCCGTCCACGCAGCACGGGTTTTTGGAGCACTCCAACGCAAGTCACCAATCGGTACCTCGCCATACGGAATTCCGTACCACGAGAACACTCCATCAGCAACTTCAGACCCCTTGACCGAACCTGCGCTCACCGTGGCGCGCGCACCATCAAACTTCACACCACTTGCCTCAGAAGACAACCCGCCTTTGGTAATATCGTCACCCGTGCACGCCGAAAGGCCTGCAGAAGTCGCCGCCGCAGCCACCATCGCACACAACCCCCCCTACGACTTACGTTCTTGCCCATTAAGGTAGTACCTCCCATGGCACCGATCCGGCACCGTTTCCGTTTTCGCTTATTTGGCTTGATCCCCTAATAAAAAGGCGGCCAGTGGTATCTCGTAGGCCGCCAAATCAAAGTCATATATACGATATCGCTCGTCTTAATCCCCAAGGGCCTTCTTGACCTGGGCAATGACGGCCTCGCCGTTCATCATGCCGTAGGCCATCATGTCGATCGCCTCGACCTTCTTGTCGGACAGCAGACCCTGGATACGCGCCAACTCAAATCGAACCTGCGGGCCAAGCAGGACAATATCGGCGTCCTTGCCGTACGTGTCGGCCTCCGCAATGGGGTGAGCCGCAATCGTTGCCTCATAGCCGGCGGCGTCGGCAGCTTCCTGCATCTTGGTCACGAGCAGGCTCGTAGACATGCCGGCAGCACAGAACAAAACGATGTTACGCATGATGGTTTCCTCTCTGGCAATGTGGGGCACGGGCATCCCGCGCCCCACACATGTGATACGGGTTCGGTCAATACACCGGACACGAACCGAACGACTGGCTTAGGCAGCGAGCTTCTCCTGAGCAGTCTCGGCCTCGACGAGCGTCTTGTCATACGCCTTGATGAACGGCAGGCACACCAGGACATCGACCGCGAGCAGCACGAAGTACAGAACGATGGTCTTGGGGTCCATAGTGGCGAGGAACGCCTGCAGCGGGCCGGGGACCGTGAAGGGTAGCGTGATGTAGAAGCGACCCAGGATGCCAGCATCGGCAAGCAGATAGTACGTAGAGAAGTTGATGATCGAGCAGATGAGCAGCGGCACGTACGTGAAGACGTTCAGCACCGTGGGCATACCGAAGATCATGGGCTCGTTGATGTTGAACACACAGGGAACGGATGCGACCTTGGCGACGCTCTTGAGCTGGGAGCTCTTGCAGAAGAACAGCACGACGAGCAGGATGGCGAAGTAGGTGATCCAGTTGCCGAACACGCTGTTAACCGCGCCGGAGAAGATGTAGGGCAGGGGCTGATTCGCCTGATAGGCCTCAAGGTTGGCGGCGAGGGCTGCCGTGGTGATGGGGCTCGTGACAACGCTGACCATGTTGGCACCGTGGATGCCGAAGAACCAGAAGGTAGTCATGATGACGTTGATGAGCAGAACGGAAGGAAGGCTACCGGTTGCGGAAAGCAGCGGCTGGAAGATGGTGTACACGAGCGAGGTGATACCCGCGCCAGTGACCGCGGTGCACAGGACGTTGAGGAGCGTGAACCCGACGACGCTGAACGTCATGGGAATCAATACGTTGAACGGGGCGGCAACGTTGGGCGGAACGGATGCGGGCAGCTTGATGCTGATGTTGTGCTTGATGCACTGGTGGTTGATCTCAACAACCAGCAAACCGATCATCATGGCGCCGAACATATAAGAGGCACCGAGCTTGGAAATGGAGATGGAGACCGTCTCAAGGTCGACGGCGTCGCTCACGCATAGGAACACCAACAAGGCGCAGAGCATGTTGTTGACGCCATCCATCTTGTACGTCTGGGCGAGCTGGTAGGCCACGCCGCACACAACGAACACTGAGATAATGCCGATCGTCATGTGATAGGGAATCATGAGAACCGACGCATTCGCCGCAGCCCATGCCTGCCAGGCAAGCAGGAAGTCGGCGAAGATGTTGCCGCCCGTGAGCCCAACCGGCGCAGGAGGAACGGCGAGCAGGCAGGCGAAACCGCCGATGATGGTAATGGGGATCATGACGGTCATGCCGTCGCGGATGGCAGCCAGATACTTCTGCTGCGAGATCTTCATGCCGATGGGCACGATGGTGCGTTCCATGACTGCCTGGAACTTATCCATGATGGACTGCTTTGGTGCAGTGGCCTCACTCATGGTGGACCTTCCTTCCTCTCGTTACTGCAAACGATGTGGGCGCACGGCCAGTACGTGAGTCGAATGTATACGAACTTGAATGACCATTCAACACTTTTACCGTTTACCTGAATTTCAATTCGGTAAACGGTAAATGGTAATTCATGTAGTACGATGTCCTCATCATACAGGTTTCAATGGTAAGAAGCTGGTAACTATGTATATCAGATTCGATAAAGTAGATATCACCCCACAGCGTCCATGCTATATGGCTGGCTATAATCGCCCAGGAATGAATGAATCAGTGCTTGATTCCATTCAGATTAATTCACTATGTCTCTCCATCGACAACGAGACCTTCGTTCTCGTCGTCCTTGACTCCATCATGCTCGACCCCGTGTTCTGCAACCGAGTAAAGGCGGGAATCACCTCGCGCACGGGCATCCACCCCTCACACATCACCGTGGCGTGCATTCACACGCACTCCGCCCCGGCGTATTTCAAACTCGCCTTTGAGGACACCCATGTCGAACCCGAACTCACCGCGGACGCTGAGCGCCGCATGATCGAGAGCGCCTGCCGTGCACACGCGCATATGCAGCCCGCCACCTGCACCTTCGAGAAGATGCTCGTCGACGGCCTCTACGGCAACCGCAACGTCCGGGGGGGTGTCGAGGACAAGCACTGCTACCTCATCGCCTTCCAAGGCGAGGACGGCACGCCCCTCGGAGCGTTCTTCAACGTCTCGGCGCACCCCACCATCCTCAACGGAAGCAGCACCGCGCTTTCCGCCGACCTTATCGGCCAAGTCCGTTTGAGGCTCGAGGATGCCCTTGGTTGCCAGGTGTTGTGCACCAACGGAACGTGCGGGGATGTGTCAACGCGCTTTTACCGCAAGTCATCGGGCATAGACGAGCTTAACGAGACCGCCGATGCCCTCTTTGATCAGGTCATGGTCAAGAAGACGCCCGTCGAATTGCACACGTGGACGCCCCGGTGCGGAAGCGTCAGTCGTCCCACCACCTATGATGCCCGCACCGATCGCGACTGGGCAGAAATGACCGCTCGCATTCAAGGAGACCTGGCCTCACCCGAGCCCCAGGCCATGTCCGCATTCCTGATGGACCGCCAACAGCGCAAGCTCGAGATGAGCCCCGTGTCGCTCGAACTTACGAGCCAGTTCTACTCATTCGGTACCCTCATCGTCGTCACCATGCCGGGTGACGTGTGCAGCGAACTCGGCCGCCGCATCAAAGCGGCATTCCCGCATCACGAGGTCATCATCATCGGCTATGCCAACACCTACTGCAACTATCTCGTCCCCAACTGCGACTACGGCAAGTACTTCGAGACGTTCAACTCCCGCACCGCGCGCGGCGAGGCGGACGCCTTCGTTCAGTCGGTAATTGGTAGTATTGAGTCCATGATTGCTGAATAGCCATTCGGTATGACTGGAGGACTCACTATGAACCCATTCGAGCAGATGCAGATTAAACAGGGTGCGTTCACCGCAACGGATCAACAGGTGTACGAGGCGTTCATCAATAACGTCGACGCCGTCCTGCGCGCTTCGGCGACCTCCCTTGCCGAGGACTTCGGCATCTCCCAGCCGGCGATCACGCGCTTTTGCCAAAAACTCGGATACCGGGGGTTCTCCGATTTCCGGTCCGCCGTGTACCAGCACCACAAGTCAGCTGGCGAGAGCAGCTCGCCGTCTACGGCAATCGAATGGTACTGCAAGCTCCTCCAGCTCATACCCGCCGCTATGGAAGACGCCGATATGAGTTTGCTCGTCGAGCGCCTCACGACGTCGCGGCGCATCGTCACCACCGGCTTCCACAAGAGCGCCCTGTCCGCCCAGCTTCTGAACTTCAACCTCCTCAAGCTCGGCATCATCTCGAGCTTTGCGCCCTATGACCAGCTTTCCGTCGAACAGGGCATCACCGATGAGGACACCCTGGTCATCTTCTCCGCAGGCAGCAGGGTTTACAAAGATATTCTCGATGCCTTGGCCGATACCTCCGACGAGCGGAAACCGCATATCGTCCTCATCACCATGAGTCGGAAGAACCCGCTCAACGCGAAGGTCAACCAGGTCGTCTGGCTCCCCAATTATCAGAACCAGAACTACAGCCAATACCTCGAGACGCAAGTCTCGTTCATGGTGTTCATCGATCTGCTCACCAGCGCCCTCGCGCAGCGCACCTCCCAACAGTCTTAACACCGCGATCGAATAGAAAGGACCCATCATGATCGCCATCAACTGCACCATGTACCACGACAAGCTCAAAGAGTACGTCACCGCCGTGGAAGACCCCACGTGCACGTTCGTCAGCGAGACTCCCATGGAGATGTTTTTTGAGACGACCGACGACGAGCGCGCGCTCACCGTCGTCAAGGCGGCGCTCAAGGCAACCCCAGAATTCAAGGCTGTCTACTTCCAAATCCACGCTAAATAGCAACCAGCCCAACGAACAGGAGTATCCATGAGTCCCGAAGTCGAACAGGCAAGTTTCCAGATCATCGCCTCCGTTGGTGCCGCGCGCTCAAACTACGTCGAGGCCATCCACCGCGCCAAGGAAGGCGATTTCGATGGTGCCGAGCAGTTGATTGCCGAGGGCCAGCAGCTCTTCACCGCCGGTCACGACGCCCACTTCTCCCTCATCCAGAAGGAGGCCGCCGGCGAGCAGTCCGAATTCGCCCTGATCCTCATGCACGCCGAAGATCAGCTCATGAGCGCCGAGGCCTTTGGCATCCTCGCCAAGGAGTTTATCTCCGTATACCAGGCTATAGCCGAGAAATAGGACCCATGAGCATCGCCGCAACACTGGCCTCTCAGTGCCTTGTCATGTTCGCCGTCATGGGGCTCGGCTGCCTGCTGGTGAAGCTTGGCATGCTTAGCCCCACCACCACGCGCGAACTCGGCTCATTGCTTCTCAATGTCGTGTTCCCCGTTGTGATCGTCCGCTCGTTTTGGGGCATGTACACACCCGAGCGCCTTGAAAACCTCGTGTTCACCATGGTGCTGTCCGCCCTCGCACTCGGACTGGCAATGCTCATCGCGCGGCTGGTGTTCCCCCGCGACGGCGTTCTTGAGTTCGCCGCTGCGTTTTCCAACGCCGGGTTCATTGGGATTCCCCTCGTTCAAGCAGCATTTGGAGCCGAGGCAGTGTTCTTCATCGCGCCTTTCATCGCGGCCCTCAATGTCTTGCAGTGGACATACGGGCGGTGGCGCATCTCCGGCTCCACTGAGAGCATCAGCATGCGTTCCGTCCTGAGCAGCCCCATGCTCATCGCACTCATCCTCGGGACCGTGCTGTTCTTGGTTCGCATGCCCATTCCCCCCATTGCCCAAACCCTCATGGGGACTATCGCCAACCTCAACTCTCCGCTCGCGATGCTGATTCTTGGCTCGTATCTGGCCAATGCAGACCTGCGCACCCTACTCACCACGCCCAAAGCTTATCAGGCAAGCGTGGCGCGCCTCGTGCTCATCCCCTTGGTATCCATTGCCCTCTTTGCCGTCATCCCCGGGGCGCGCGAGGTCAAACTTGCAATCCTCATCGCGGCCGCAGCGCCCGTAGGCTCCAACGTCTCCGTCTTTTGCCAACAGCTCGGACAGGACACCAATAAGCCCAGCATCACGGTCTGTCTTTCTACCCTGCTCTCTCTGGTAACGCTGCCCCTCATCAGTGCGCTGGCGACCGCCGTTCTTTAATCCACACGTCCCCTGCTTGGAGGCCCCATGCGATTCGTTGTAAATGGAGATGACCTTGGCTACACCAAGGCGAATACGCTTGGCATCATCGAGGCATACGAGCGTGGCATCCTCCGCTCAACCACCGCGCTCATGAACGCCAAGGACATCGACTTCGCACGGCAAGCGGTGGAAGGCCTGGACGGCCTGGGCATCGGCGTTCACCTCACGCTCACCCTGGGCAGCCCCCTCACCGCTGGACGCAGCATCACGGCCCCTGGCGGTACGTTCTATGGACGCAAGGAGCTCTACAGCCGCGTGGATGACCTCGACGCCGAAGACGTCCGACGTGAGTTCAAGGCCCAGATCGAGTCCTTCTGCGATGTCTTTGGACATGCGCCCACGCATATCGACTCACACCATGGCGTGCACGATATGTCTCCCGCCATCCTCGATGTCACGCGCGGCCTTGCGCGCGAGTACGGCCTCGAAATGCGCCGGTACGGGCGCTTTGCGTATGTGAGCGGATTCTTTGGGCCAACCGCCACAGCCGAGACGCTGATATCGATCATGCAGGAACATCTCGACGAGGATATCGAGCTCATGTGCCATCCCGGCTACTGCGACCTCGACCTCTACCGGGCAAGCTCGTACAACCTGGATCGCGTGCGTGAGCTCGATGCCCTATGCGATCCGGCAGTGATTGCATTTGCAGAAGAACACAGCATCGAGCTCACACACTACTAGCGCCTCAATCGCGGCGGCGCTACATGGACGCGCGAACGCACAGGCGCGCGGATATGCGGCGCACACGCGCCTCGTCCGCGGGGGGCGCAAAGCCAACCGCGTCCCCCAAAAGCTCGAGGCAGTGCCCTGCCATCTCCTCCATGGGAATCGAGACGCACGTCAAAGGCGGACACGTATGCTCGGCGTATTCCACGGCACCATTGCCCACGGAGATGACTCCCATATCGTTGGGGACGCGAATGCCGAGCTCCCAGCACCGGTGCAGCACGCCCATGGCGACCGCATCGCTGGGAGCAAACAGGCACGACACCGCACCTGGCGCGATACCCGCAAGCGCTTTATAGCCGCCTTGTGCGGAGTTCTCGTCAACTGCCATGTCGATCACCTCATGGCCCGCATCTCGCAGGCCTGCGCAAAACGCCTCTTCGCGTATGAGCATGCCCTCAAAGGCTGCAGGTGCTCGCAGGCAAGCCACGGGACGACGACCGCCATCGCCCCGACCGCCCAACCACGCAGCGGCTCTCTTCGCCGCCATCGCCCCAACTTCCGCATCGTCAACCACAACCGAGGCGTAGCCCTCAAGTTCGCGGTTGTAGAGGACCATAGGTGCCAAGGGCTTCATCTCTGCCAGGAACGCAAGGTCGTCGGGCGACGCGTTCGCGATGATGGCGGCGTCGAACGTCGGCGCACCGCACAGGGCACCAACGCGAGACAGCTCTCCGTTGCGGTACGTCTCGACACCAACATCGAGTTCTACACCACATTGCTCGAGCTTCGCATGAAGCCCCTTAAGGAAGCGGGCAAGCATGATCTCGCGGAAGTCATCCGCCCAAAAAACTGTGAGCTGGCGGCGCTCCTTGCCGCCCCGGAGCTTGCGGGCCGCAACACTTGGGCGATACCCAACCTCACGCATCGCATCCAGCACGCGCTCTTGCGTGACCTGTGAAATGTTGCGCTGTTTGGCGCGGCCGTTTGCGACGATGGAGACCGTCGAGAGCGAGACCCCCGCCAATGCGGCGACGTCTTTTATCGTGGCCATTCCCATTCCCCCATATGCACGGCACGTGCGGGCTCGACACCGCGCATGCAGACGATTTTGCTTAAAAAATCCTAGCACAACCGCTTGACACTGATAGGTACAACGTTCTACTATCCTCGTAGGGTACAACGTTGTACTTACGTGGTACCGGCACATTCACGGGAGGCCGGCCAGTACTCCCATCCTCCTTTGGCCCGCAATGCGAAAGGACGCCAAACATGAGAACTATCCGCATCGGCTCGGGCGCGGGATACGGTGGCGACCGTATCGAACCCGCCATCGACCTCATCCGCCGCGGTGACCTCGACTACATCATCTTCGAGTGCCTCGCGGAGCGCACAGTCTCCATCGCCCAGACCAGGCGCCGCCAAAATCCCGAGCTTGGCTACAATGACCTGTTCGATTACCGCTTCACGCGCATCCTCGACGCCCTCGTCGACTTGCGCGCCGAAACCAAGCGAGCCCCGCGCATCGTGACGAACATGGGTGCGGCGAACCCCACGGCCGCGGCGAAACGCTGCCTCGCTATGGCACGCGAGCGCGACCTCACCGGCCTCAAAATCGTATGCGTCACCGGCGACGACAAGACCGATGAGCTCGACCACTACCTGGGCATGACCACCATTGAGACGGGCGCGCCGCTGTCCGACATCGACGGCGAGGTCCTGTCCGCCAACGGTTACATCGGCTGCGCTGGTATTGTCGAGGCGCTCGACCGTGGCGCCGACATTGTCATCACCGGACGCGTGGCGGACCCCTCGCTCGCGCTCGGCCCCCTGGTGCACGAATTCGGCTGGAGCATGGACGACTACACTCGTCTTGGGCGGGGCACATGGGTTGGTCACCTGCTCGAATGCGCTGGCCAAGTCTGCGGCGGGTACTTCGCCGACCCCGGCCACAAGGAGGTGCCCGACCTGTGGAACCTCGGCTTCCCCATCATCGAGGTCGATGAGGAGGGCAACGGCGTGGTCACGAAGCTGCCCGGCACGGGCGGCCTCGTCAGCGTTGCGACGGTCCAAGAGCAGACCCTCTACGAGATCCAGAACCCCCACACCTACTTCACGCCCGATGTCGTAGCCGACTTTTCCCAGGTCCGCATCGAGCAAGAGGCCGAGAACCGCGTCAAGATCCACGGGGCAGACGGCGCCGCACCCAACGGCTTCTTCAAGACGAGCGTTGGCTACCACGACTGCTTCATCGGCGAGGGCCAGATCAGCTACGGCGGAGAGAACGCACTCGCCAAGGCCGAGCTCGCACGCGATGTACTCGAGCACCGTTTCGAGATCATCGGGCTTGAAGCCGAGGAGATCCGCTTCGATTACATCGGGTTCAACTCCCTGTATGGCGATGTGATTTCCAGTGCCATCCGCGAGACGTCCGGCCCTGGAGTCGGTGCCCCCATTGAGGTTCGCTTCCGCGTTGCAGCTCGCACCAAGACGGCAGAAATGGCGCATGAAGTTGGTCGCGAAGTCGAAGCGCTCTACACCAACGGCCCCGCCGGCGGCGGCGGTGCCACGGCCAGCGTGCGTGACATCATCTCCATCGCGAGTATCCTCATTCCGTCTTCGGACTTCACCATCGGCGTCGAGCTTCTGGAGGCATAGCCAATGAAACTCAAGGAAATCGCCCACTCCCGCACGGGCGACAAGGGCAACATCTCGGTCATATCGGTCATCGCCTACGACCCCGCGGACTACGCGTTCCTCGAGGAGAAGATCACCGCCGAGCGCGTCTCCTCGTGGTTTGGAGAGCTCGTGCACGGAGAAGTGACCCGTTACGAGATTCCAAGCATCGCGGCGCTGAATTTCGAGCTCAAAGCGGCTCTTGGCGGCGGCGTGACCCGCTCGCTCGCGCTCGACATGCACGGAAAATCCCTGGGTAGCGCCCTGCTCGAGATGGAGGTCTAACTATGGAGGCTCAAGAGATCGAGCACATCGTCGTCGCAGGCGCGGGGACGATGGGCTATTCCATGGCGCAGATTTTCGCGCGCTACGGCTACCAGGTCACCATCTACGACCTTGCTCAAGCGGCACTCGATAACGCCGCGACGCGCATCGCGCAGGGCACGGACAACCTCGTTGCGGATGGCGATATCACCCGCGACGAAAGCGATGAGCTGCTGGCGCGCATCTCATATACCTGCGAGAAAGATTGCTTTGGCACCTGCGACCTCATGGTCGAGAGCATTGTGGAGCGCCTCGACGTGAAGACGTCCTTCTATCGGGAAATCTCCGAGCTCACCCGCCCCAACGCGATTCTCGCCACCAACACCTCGGGCCTCTCCATCAACGAGCTCGCAGCGGCGGTGAAACTTCCCCAACGGTTTATCGGCATGCACTGGTTCAACCCCTCCCACATCATCCCGCTCATTGAGATCGTCCGTGGAGACGAGACTTCCGATGAGACCGCAAATGCCGTGCGCGATCTGGCGCGCGCGATTGGCAAGAAGCCCGTTGTGGTGCAAAAGGACGTTCCCGGCTTCGTGGCAAACCGCATTCAGTTCGCGGTGCTGCGCGAGGCCCTGCACCTCGTGGAGACTGGCGTGGTCGATGCGCAGGGCGTCGATGACATCATGCGCCACGGCCTCGGCCTGCGCTATGCGTGTCTGGGACCGCTGCAGATTGCCGATTTTGGCGGGCTCGACACCTTCCACCACATCGCGTCGTACCTCAATGCGGACCTTTGCAATGCCGCAGAGCCCTCTCCCCTTCTCGCCCAGTTGTTCGGCGAAGGAGCCTACGGCGTGAAGGCTCAACGCGGGTTCTACGACTACACGCAGGGCCGCGACGTTGAAGCCACGCGCGAGCGTGACGAGGCGTACCTCGCCGTGGCGAAGGCCCTCGGAAAACTGTAGGCTCTCCACGCAACGCCCCTGCGCTGCGCCTCCCTCGTTGCAGCCCCGCGCGTCGCGCCCCCGCGCTGCAGCCCCGCGCTGCACTCCCGCGTTGCGCCCCCGCGCATCGACCCCCCACGCACGCGGTGCACGTGCTTCGCGCCTTCTAGGCTCCGGCCCGCCGCCGAACTCAACCCCTCCAAGGCGCGGCGACCCAGAGCCCCACAACAACCTCATCCCCTCCCATACGTCCCGGCACCATCCCCCAAGGTGCCGGGACGTTGCGCTATGATGGCTGCGCAACCAACCGAGAGGAAGGCCCACCCATGGCATTCACCCACGTGATCTTCGACCTGGATGGCACGCTGCTCAACACGCTCGACGACCTCACCGCAGCGGGCAACCACATGTGTCAATTGCACGGCTGGCCCACCTTCACCGCTGACGAGTTCCGATTCAAAGTGGGCAACGGACAGCCCAAACTCATCGAGCGGCTCATACCCGCCGAGTTCGCGGGGGACGGACGCGTCTTTGAACAGGCGCTCTCCGAGTTCCGCACGTACTACAGTGCCCACAAGCAGGACCGCACGGCCCCCTACAGCGGCATTATGGAGATGCTCGACGCCCTCTTGGATGCCGGCGTGACGCTCGGCGTCCTCTCCAATAAGGACCATGCCGCCACCGCCCCGCTCGTTGCCCAGTACTTTGGAGACCGCTTCGCCGTCGCGCAGGGGCGCGTGGATGCGTTCCCGCCCAAGCCTGCCGCCCCCATCACGCTCCATGTGCTCGAACTGCTAAGCGCCGACCCCGCCTCCACGCTCTACGTGGGCGATTCCAATGTGGATATCGCCTGCGGACACAACGCGGGCCTGCGCGCCTGCGGCGTGGCCTGGGGATTCCGCGGACGCGCCGAACTCGAGACTGCCGGGGCCGACTACGTCATCGACGAGCCACGCGAGCTCATTGACATCGTTCTCTAATGGCTGCCACAGCACGATCACAGCGTGATTCGATTGCTGCTGCCGCAAATCGGGCGAAAATGTAACGAAAAACCAGAGGAGCCAAGTAGACCCCCTAAAAGGCTATCGTTTCCCCTGATAAAACTCTTTACTTTTCCCGTCTACTCAAGGCATCCGGAAATTCGTTACAAAATCGCCCGATTCCTGGCATCAAGGAGCATCTACGCCAAACCGAGCTGCCGCTTCACACCCGCGGCGCGGCGGCGACTCACCGGGACGCACGCCCCCGTGCGCTCGAGCGTGAGTTGGATAAGGCCGCTTGGCTTGAGAACCTCGATGTCACGAACGTCGTCGATGTTCACCAGGAAGCTGCGGTGCACACGCAGGAAGCCCTCAGACGCCAGGCGGCGCTCCAACACCGATATCGATTCGTTGACCAAATAGCCCCCTACTTGCGTGTGCGCAACGGCGTAATCGGCCTTTGCTTCGATGTAGGCGATCTCCCCCACGGAAATATACGAGCGTTTCCCGTTGCGCTCCCCTTGAATACGGCGGACAGGCTCGGCAGCCGCAGCGGGTTTGCGTGCCGCAATGGTAGCCTCAACCTTGTCGAGCGCTTTCTCCAAACGGGCCTGCTCAACGGGTTTGAGCACGTAATCAGCGGCATCGAGCTCAAATGCCTCGGCGGCGTACTCGGAAAACGCCGTTACGAACACGATTGCCGGCGGGTGCTTGAGGTTGTGCAGGCTGTCGGCGAGCTGCACGCCACTCGTGCCGGGCATCTGGATGTCCAAGAACAGTACATCCGGACGGAACGACAGGATCTTTTCAACCGCCGCCGTCGCTCCACCCGCTTCTTCCACCGCACCCACACGGGCATCTTGCGTAAGCAGGTAGTTGAGCTCTGCACGAATCGGCGGTTCATCATCCACAATTAGCACGCGCCAGTTTTGCCCAGCCATGCGAACTCCCTTTCTGCTGCCCGGGCATGCGCCCGAACTCATACGGCCATAATCCAGTCCCAAACGAAAAGTCTACCGCAGCGCCAACAGCCCCAACGCGCCGGCGCAATTGCCCAAGGTCAGCGGGCGGAAGGTATTGTGCTCGCGTCCGGCTCATGAGGTTCGCCCACAAGCTCGACCATAATCCGCGTGCCCACGCCCTCCCGGGATTCCACGCGAATGCCCGATTCATCCCCGAAAAAGAAGTGGATACGCATGAGCACATTGGCGAGCGCCAAACCGCCGCCGCGCTTAAGCGACCCGTCTGCCGTCGTGGGTGCATCGCGAAGACGGGCACCGTCCTGGCCCTCCGCCTCGTTGGGCCGCAATCCCGATGCCCGCTTGGGGTCAAACAGGTGCGCGATCGTCTCCTCGCTCATGCCAATGCCGTCGTCCTCCACAACGATCTCGATCCCGTCGTCGGTTTCGATGGACGAAAGCACGATGGATAGCGGTTCGATCTCGCGCATGGCGTGCTTGATGCAATTCTCCAACAGCGGCTGCAAGATGAACGGAGGCACACGGCTGTCCAGTGTCGCAGGGTCGAGCTCCACACGCAGCTTGAGGCGGTCGTCTCCGTAACGCGCCTGCATGAGGTTGATGTAACGCATGCCCTGCCCCAACTCGTTTTGCAGTGTCGTGAGGGCGTCGGAGTTCGAGAGCGTCTGACGGTAGTAGTTCGAGAAGTCGATGAGCAGCGAGCGGGCCTTCTCGGGCTCGGTGCGGACGAGCGACACGATGGTTCCGATGGTGTTGAACAGGAAGTGCGGGTCGACCTGAGACTGCAGGGCGCGGAGCTCCATGCGCGCGCTCACGTCCTGCTGGCGCTCGAGCTCGAAGCTCGCGAGCTGCGTGGAGATAAGCTCGGCGAACCCGGTGGCGAGCGCCGTCTGCCGTGCGTCGATGTCGCTGTAGCGCGGGTAATACAGCTCGATCGTGCCCATGCAGCGGTCGCGCACGATGAGCGGGGCGGTGATGCCCGCGTGCAGACGGGGGAAGAAGCGCGGCTCACCCGGCTCGGGGGTCTCCCGCGCAAAGACCTCCATCTGCTTCCCCTCGAGCACACGCAGCGTGCTCGGCAGCACGACGGGCGTGCCCGACGGGCACCTGTCTGAATCCTCGCCCCAGCTCGCCACAACGGCGGTGCCGTCCGTCACGCAGATCGCGGAGGCGAGCGTCTCGGGCAGGATGATCTGGCACGCGCCGAGCGTGGCCTCGGGCGTAAGGCCATGACGCGTGTACGTGAAGATCTTGCTCGCAATGCCCAGCGTGCGGTCGGTCGCCGAGAGCGAGAAATCGTCCGGCGCCACGAACACGTAGGCGAAGAAGAAGCACAGCAGCACGAGGCCGGCGATGGTGATGACCGCGGGAACCGGGTTGGGATTGCTCACGAACTCGAGACCGAGCAGGCCGAGCAGCATCGGCACGCAGAGCATGAGGCCACGCAGTGCCCAGGTCTGCGCAACGCGGAAGAACTTCGTCTGGTTCTGCCGCTCGAACGGTCTCTGCATGCGTCTCCCTCTCGCCCGCGCCATCCACAACACCTCACCATCTTACAAGAGCGGAAGTCCCGAAGCCGGGCGCGCCAACTCCCCCGCTCCACCCGACCCCGCAACGGGGTAAGCGCAGGGGCTCCCCGGTCCTTAGTCTTGCGCGATTTCTGAGCGCAGCGAAGCTGAGCGCAAGACTAAGGACCGGGGAGCCCCGATGGGAGTGACCCCCGTTACTCGGAATACTTATTGCCCTCGCCGAAGGTACCCGGATCGACGATCCAGCCGTCCTTCATGATGACGTCCATGTTGTCGACGTTGAGGGTGTGGATGTCGGCGGCGACGTCGCCGTTCACCACGAGCAGGTCGGCGCACTTGCCGGCCTCGAGGGAACCGGTCTCGTCCTCGATGTGGCACATCTTGGCGCCGTTGAGGGTGGCGCAGGTGATGGTCTCGACCGGGGTGAAGCCGATCTTGTCCACGAACTCGTACATCTCCTCGATGGAGCAGGTGCCGTAAGGAGTGACGAAGGAGAAGGAGTCGGAGCCGATGGTCATCACGACGCCGCGCTTCTTGGCCTCGCGCAGGCAGTCGTAGTTGCGCTGGAGCTCCTTCTCGACGAGGGTGCCCTCGTACTTGTCGTGCAGCTCGGGCACGTAGACCGGCGGATAGGTGGAGTACCAGGTGGGCAGGAAGGCGATCGTCGGGGTGAAGAAAGTGCCCTGCTCGGCCATGAGGTCCATGGTGCGCTCGTCGATGTCGAAGCCGTGGATCAGCTGCTCGCAGCCAAAGCGCACGGAGTCATACGCGGCGGCGTGGTTGTTGTAGCAGTGGCTCCACACCGGAATGCCGACCATCTTGGCCTCATCGATCACGGCCTTGATCTCCTCGGAGCAGTAGTGCTGGTCGCGACCGGAGTCCCAGCGCCAGATGCCGCCGCCGGTAGCCCAGATCTTGATGGCATCGGGGTTCTCGCGCAGGCGACGGCGAACGGCCTTGCGAAGGTCCCACGGACCGTCGACCTGGTCGCCCCAAGGATGGGACTCTTTGTTCTCGAGCTGGCTGCAGTGGTGGGAGTCGCCGTGGCCGGCGGTGCGGCAGAAACCGAGACCGGTGGCGAGGACGCGAGGACCCTTGAAGACGCCCTTCTCGATGCAGTCACGAACCTGGATGCCAAAGCGGCCGATCTCGCACACGGTGGTCAGGCCGTGGGTGAGACAGTCATAGGCCTGCTTGACGGCGACGGCCTGCTTCTCGAGCAGCGGCTGCATGACCCAGTCGGTGTCGTCGTCGGTGAGGTTGCCGGAGAAGTGCAGGTGGGTGTCGATGAGGCCGGGCATGACGGTCTTGCCGGCGGCGTCGATGACCTCGTAGCCCTCAGGGGTGTCCTGGTGGGCGCCAGCGTACTCGATCTTGCCGTTCTCATCGACGAGAACCAGGGAGTTCTCGACCGGCTCGGCGCCGGTACCGTCGATGAGCTTGCCTCCGACGATTGCGTACTTCTTACCCATGATGTTCCTCCTTATTGGAACGATGGATTGGCTATTGGCCCCCGGCCGCGCGGGGTACGTGCACGGCCGGGTGATGCCACAAGAGAGGAGAGGTCGGGCGAATGCCCGGAGGAAAGCGGCGGGTGCGTCGTGTGGGGTCACCCGCCGCTTGCGGGTAGTTCGCTACTTGGCGCGGGCCTTGGTGACGAACATGAGGATGAAACCGACGACCAGCCAACCGATCACGATGGACCACTCGACCATGTCGAGCGATGCCGGGCTGAAGGGCAGGACCAGCAGGCCGATGATGATAGCGCCGGCGAGGATGGCCAGGAAGATACCGAACTTGCCGCCGGGGACCTTGTAGGGACGGGGCAGGTCGGGCTCGGTGTAGCGCATCTTCAGGCACGCGAGGGCGACCATGGTGCAGGAGAGGATGAACGCGAGGGCGGACACGTTGGTCAGCGGGATGAGCATGTTCTTGCCCAGGAACGGACCGACGATGGTGATGACGGCGAGGACCACGCAGGCGAGCTTCGGGGCACCGGACTTCTCATCGACCTCGGCGAACTGATCGGGCAGCTGGCCCTTGCGGCCCATGGCGAGCATGATGCGGCTCGTGGCGCCGTAGAAGGAGTTCATCGGTCCCATGGGCCCGAGGGTGGCGATGACGAGCATGGCCACGTACAGGATCATGTTGATGTTCTTCAGGCAAGCGAGCGCGGGCACCGGCTGGGAGACGAACTCGTCCCAGGGAAGGATGGTGCCGAAGGAGTAGATGCAGACCATGTAGAAACCACCGGCGGCCAGGAGGGCCAGGGTGATGATCTTGCCGAACTTGTTCCAGTTCAGGCCCTCAGCGGCCTCCTCGGCCTGCTGGGGAATGGTGTCGAAGCCCGCGTAGAAGAACGGGGTCAGGACCAGGACCGAGACGATGCCCGCGAGCAGGTTCGTGGACTCGGTCGCGGCGACGCCGCCGCCGGCGCCGGACACCTGGGAGAAGACGGGCATGGCGTTGCTCGGGGAGCCGGTCACGATGGAGACGCCCATGGCGAGCAGCATGCCGCAGAGCAGGGCCTTGGTGAGGAAGGCCTGGAGCTTGGCCGCGGAGCTGGCACCGCGGAAGTTGAGGAAGACCACGTAGCCTGCGAAGGCGAGCGCGATCAGCGTCGGGAACAGGTACACGTCCGCACCGAGGATGGTGTAGAGCTTGACGGCGCGAAGCCACTCGAGGCCGGGCAGGCTGCCGAACATGTCGGACACGAGCGTGGAGATGGCGATCGCCTCCCACGGGCACAGGATGCCGTTGCCCAGGGCCAGGAACCAACCGGTGATGTAGGATGCCGTGCGACCGAAGGTGCGGTCGACGTACTCCACGATACCGCCGGAAACCGGGATGGCGGCGGTAAGCTCGCCAAACACCGCTCCAATGGGCACCAACGCGATAGCGCCCAAGAGGAATGCGATCATAGCGGGGACCGGGCCGCCGCCGACGACCATCCAGTCGCCGACCTGAAGGACCCAGCCGGTACCGATGATGGCGCCGAAGCCAATGGTGAAGAAGTTCCACAGCGACAGCGTCTTTTTCATGCCGCCCTGTTCGGCGGCAGGAGTGGTGGTGTCCGCCATAGCACGCCTCCTTTCTTTGTTATGGGCCTCTCCGTTCCGGACGGGCCCATCCCTCTGCGCGCGAGGTACACGCGCGCCTTTTCCACGCCTTGGAGGATATTGCCTGCCGTTGCGCGTTTTGCGTGCTTCTCGATTTGCGGAAGCAAGGCGCAGACGAGCGGCCGCGTTTTTGGGACGAGCGGTCGATGATGCAACGGCCAGCGACGGGAGGCGCAGCGGGTGCGCGGTGGGCGTGGCGCATCTGCGCGGGTTACAGGCACGACAGCCGACATCGGCGAGCGCGCGGGCCGCGGCAAGGCGCATCTCAGCAGCGAATCCCTCGTCCCTCCCCTACAGCCATGCGAACAACTCGCAATCCCCTTAATACGATGTGAGGAATCAACGGTTTGAAACGGTTAGTTTGTTTCAAACCGTTGATAAATCACATTACCAAGGCCATTTATGTGAGAAAACCGCGGTTTGAAACTGCCGCCAGATTTCAATTCGGAAATGACTCGCCTTATTAACCCCAGACAAGCGTCGGACAGGCGCATGTGCGCGGCCGGCGCATCCTGCCTGATTATCCACCCTGGAGCTGGTACCATGTGCAGTATTGCCGTGCATGCCGTAAGGGGGTGCAGTTGTGGACCAGGGCCATCAAAATGATGCGTCTCGGCGATCCGTTCGCCTTGCCGGCCAGCGAGAAGTGCCGCTCGGCGTGAACGAGCGTCGACGTCAGGCAGACTCGAGTATCAGCGGTGCGCCCCAGCGAGAATATCTTGAGCAACCTCGCGCTGGCAGAACTCCTCGCTCGCAACGCGGCACATATCGCGCCGCGGGCCCTGGTGCCGCCCGCGGGTCCAGCTCCGGCGCCCTCCGCAACTCCAGCTCCGGCGCCGCCCGCAGCTCCAACCCCGGTGCCTCCCGTGGGCGCAATCCCGGCACCTCCCGCAACCCCAGCTCCAGCTCCCTCCGCAACCCCAACTACGGCTCCCCCCGCAACCCCAACTTCGGCGCCGCCCGTGGCTCTGGGCTCAGCGGGAAACGCGGCCGCTCGCATGCCTACGTTGACGGAAGCCGCAGATGGTCCGCCTTCAAATCATCACGCGTCACGCATCCCCATCTGCGCTCGAATCGCATCTTCGCCCGCGCAACCTGGATCGATCGCCTTCTGCAGCCGCGCGCAATCGTGGCGGTTCTCGCGCTCGTGCTTGTTGGCGGCGGAGGGCTGGCCATCTACTCGTCCGCACAGCAGCGCGCAGCGGAAGAAGCCGCGCAAGCGGAGGCAGCCGCAGAGAAAAAACGGCTCGCCAACCAAACGGTCAACCCCAACAAGTTAGGCGTCGGCGCCTATGCCGTCTCCACTCCCCGCTCGGAATGGACGCAGGGCACCATGCCGCACCTGTACCAAACTGATCCCGCTTGGGCAAACAAGTCTTACGCTGGTGGAACGGTGCGCGCCAACGCATGCGGCCCCACATCTCTGACCATGGTCTATATCTACCTCACCGGACGCACCGATATGGACCCTGGAGCCATGGCAGCTTTCGCCGATGCGAACAACTATGCCCCTACAGGCGCTACGGAATGGTCGTTCATGACGGAGGGCGCCTCGATGCTCGGCATCAACTCGGCATACATCAACCCCTCGCGCCGGGACATCACCAACGCCTTGGCAAACAGTCGTCCCGTTATTTGCAGCGTCAGTCCGGGCGACTTCACCACCGTAGGTCACTACATCGTGCTGCGCAGCATCGACGATCGCGGCATGGTCGAGGTCTTCGACCCCAACAGCCCCTACAATTCCGCTCGCCGATGGGGAATCCAACGTATCATCAACCAAACCAACGTGTACTGGTCATTTTGGGCGTAAGCCCCCACTCTCTCGTTGCGTCATCCAGTCAGCACCCTTCCACAAACATACAAGTGCCTATGGCCGCACGATGTTGACTATGTCCCTCGCGAGATTGCCTATGGCAATCTGCCGGTTCAGAGGCCCAAGCGGCTGACAACCATAGGCAATTTCAGGGTAGTCATAGGCAATTTCAAGGCGCCCACAGCCAATGTGTGGCGACACGTGCAAAGGACGCCCCGGGGCAGTTTTCCGGGACGTCCAAAGGAGAGGAAGGCTATGTAGGAGGCCGACCCGGCATCCGTCGTCGTGTTAGGCGGACGCAAGCGAGTTGACCAGCAGGGAGACAAGCCAGGGAATTCCGCGCCCGAGGCTTGGCGCTCGAGCGCGGCGAGCGAAAACGCAAAGCGATAGCTCATCGGAATTCCAGATGCCGGACATCGTCCGACACGCTGAATACCGATATCTAGCCCGTGATGCGCGTGCCGGAGAGACCGGCCATGGTCTCGGCGGCCTTGTCGAGGGCACCGATGATGCAGGTGCGGCCCTTGCGGGAGCGCGCGAACTTGATGGCGGCGCGGACCTTGGGCTCCATGGAGCCCTTGCCGAACTGACCCTCATCGGCCAGGCGCTCGGCCTCGTCGGCGGTGAGCTCCTCGAGCTCCTCCTGGTTGGGCTTGCCAAAGTTGATGGCGACGTGCTCGACGGCGGTCAGCAGGAACAGAACGTCGGCGGAGCAGTCCTCGGCGAGGAGCTCGCCGCCCATGTCCTTGTCGATGACGGCGGCAACGCCCTTGTAGCAGCCCTTGTTGTTGTAGTCGCGGACGACGGGAATGCCGCCGCCACCGCAGGCGATGACGATGAACTCGTTGTCGAGGAGGTTGAGGATGGAGTCGGCCTCGACGATCTTCTTGGGCTCCGGGGAAGCCACAACGCGACGCCAGCCGCGGCCGGAGTCCTCAACGAACGTCATGTCCGGATTCTCCGCCATGATCTCCTTGGCCTGCTCCTCGGTGTAGAAGGGGCCGATCGGCTTGGTCGGGTTGACGAACGCGGGATCGTCGGGATCGCACTCGATCTGGGTGACGACGGTGGCGGCGTGCCAACGCTTATAGCGCTTGTGCATCTCGCGGCCGATGCCCTGCTGCAGGTGGTAGCCGATGTAGCCCTGAGACATGGCGCCGCACTCGGGCAGGTCCATGGAGGGGGTGCCGATGGCGTCGTGCGCGGCGGCGAAGGCGTTCTGGATCATGCCAACCTGCGGGCCGTTGCCGTGGGTGATGATGATCTCATTGCCCTGCTCGATGAGGCCCAAAAGGGCGTGGGCGGCGTGGTTGACCTTCTCGATCTGCTCGGCGGGAGTGTCGCCAAGGGCGTTGCCACCAAGAGCCACGACAATGCGGTCGGGCTTGCCGTAAGGCTTGGACATAACTGCCTCTTTTCTAACGTAGGGCGCCGGTTCTAATATTCACCAGCAGGCTTACTTTATGCAATATACCCTCAATGTGCCACTGAAAGGACCTTTGTTTTTAGTTGTCTTGGTGAACGGACGATTATTGGCGATAAGCGTTAAATAACGAGCTTAT